>NZ_JBHXBO010000277.1:0-4934 GCF_042726775.1 Oerskovia sp. NPDC060287 | reverse complement strand
CGGTCACCATCTCAGGCGGCCACCTTCGCAGGTCGACGCCTCACGCGCTCACCGGGTCACCGCGTCATCTCCCCCTCGACGGCCTCCTCGACCGCCGCGGCCGCGAACTGGCTCTCGTAGAGCCGCGCGTACGCGCCGCCCTTCTCGATGAGCACCTCGTGGTTGCCCATCTCGACGATCGCGCCGTCCTCCATGACGAGGATGACGTCCGCGTCGCGGATCGTGGACAGCCGGTGCGCGATCACGAACGACGTCCGTCCGGCGCGCAGCGCGTTCATGGCCTGCTGCACGAGCACCTCGGTGCGGGTGTCGACCGAGCTGGTCGCCTCGTCGAGGATGAGGATCGCCGGGTCGGCGAGGAACGCGCGCGCGATCGTCAGGAGCTGCTTCTCGCCCGCGCTCACGCCCGAGCCCTCGTCGTCGATCACGGTCGCGTAGCCGTCGGGCAGCGTGCGCACGAACGGGTCCACGTGCGTGGCCCGCGTGGCCTCGAGGAACTGCTCCTCGGTGACCTCGACGCCGTCGGGCACGCCGTAGCGCAGGTTCTCCTCGATGGTGCCCTTGAAGAGCCAGGTGTCCTGCAGGACCATGCCGATGTTGGACCGCAGCCCGTCCCGGGTCATGGTCCGGACGTCGACGCCGTCGAGCGTGATCCGCCCGCCGTCGACCTCGTAGAACCGCATGATGAGGTTCACGAGGGTCGTCTTGCCGGCGCCCGTGGGGCCGACGATCGCGACGGTCTGGCCGGGCTCGGCCACGATCGACAGGTCGTCGATGAGCGGGCGGTCGGGCACGTACCGGAACGAGACGTCCTCGAACGCGACCCGGCCCTGCACGTCCGTGAGCACGGCCGCGGGCGAGGGGTCGGGGGACTGCTCCTCGGCGTCGAGCAGCTCGAACACGCGCTCCGCGGAGGCGACGCCCGACTGCAGGAGGTTCATCATCGACGCGATCTGGGTGATGGGCTGCGTGAACTGGCGCGAGTACTGGATGAACGCCTGGACGTCACCCAGCGACAGGGTTCCCGACGCGACGCGCAGGCCACCGACCACGGCCACGATCACGTAGTTGAGGTTCGCGACGAAGCCCATCGCGGGCTGGATGATCCCGGAGATGAACTGCGCCTTGAAGCTCGCCTCGTAGAGCTCGGCGTTCTCGGTCTCGAACGTGTCGACGGCCGTCTGCTGGTGGCCGTAGACCTTGACGAGCGCGTGGCCCGTGTACATCTCCTCGACGTGCGCGTTGAGGCGTCCGGTCGCGGCCCACTGCTTGATGAACTGGGGCTGCGAGCGCTTGGCGATCATGGCCGTGACCAGGACCGACAGGGGCACGGTCACGAGCGCGATGACTGCGAGCAGCGGCGAGATCCAGAACATCATGGCGAGCACGCCGACCACGGTCAGGACCGAGGTCACGAGCTGCGACAGCGTCTGCTGGAGCGTCTGCGCGACGTTGTCGATGTCGTTGGTGACGCGGCTGAGGACCTCGCCCTTCTTCTGCCGGTCGAAGTAGGACAGCGGCAGGCGGCCGAGCTTGGCCTCGACCTCGGCGCGCAGGCGGCGCACGGTGCGCTGGACCACGGACGTGGTCACGCGTCCCTGGATCCACCCGAACAGGAAGGACCCGACGTAGATCGCGAGGACCAGCAGCAGGATCGTGCGCAGGGCCGCGAAGTCGATGCCCTGCCCGGGAACGACGTCCATGGCCGCGAGCATGTCAGCCTGCGTCCCCTGGCCGTTGGCGCGCAGGTTCTCGACGGCCTGCTCCTTGGTGACGCCTGCGGGCATCTGCGAGCCGATCACGCCCGCGAAGATCACGTTGGTGCCGTTGCCGAGGAGCTTGGGCCCCAGCACGGCGAGCGTCACGGACAGGACCGACAGGACCGTGATGACCGCGACGGCGAGCCGCTCGACGCGCAGGTAGCCCGCGAAGCGCTTGAGCGAGCCCGTGAAGTCCATGGCCTTCTCGGTGGGCATGCCCATGCCGCCCATGGGGCCGTGGCCGCCGCCCTGCGGGCGTCCCTTGAGGCGCGTGGCGGACAGGTCGGGCTTGTCGCCCGCCGCGTCCGCGCCGTCCTGGGGCGCGGTGGCGTCGTGCGGCACGGGACCGCCCGACGGCGTCACGAAGGTCTCGGCGTTCTTGTCGCCCGGGTTGTCGCTCGGGCGGGGTGTCTGGGTGCTCATGCTGCCTCCTGCGCCGAGAGCTGCGAGTACACGATCTCCTGGTACGTCTCGCACGTCTCCAGGAGCTCGTCGTGGGTGCCGGTGCCGACGATGCGCCCGTGCTCGAGCACGACGATCTGCTCGGCGTGGCGGATGGTCGCGACGCGCTGGGCGACCAGGAGGACCGTGGCCTCGCGGGTGCGGGGCGCGAGCGCGAGCCGCAGGGCGGCATCGGTCGCGTAGTCGAGGGCCGAGAACGAGTCGTCGAACAGGTACACGCTGGGCTTGCGCACGATCGCCCGGGCGATCGCGAGCCGCTGGCGCTGGCCGCCCGAGAAGTTGGTGCCGCCCTGGGCCACGGGGGCGTCGAGCTGCCCCTCGAGCTGTTCGACGAACTCGCGTGCCTGGGCGACCTCGAGCGCGTCCCACACCTCGGCGTCGGTCGCGTCCTCCTTGCCGTAGCAGACGTTGTCGCGCACGGTCCCGGAGAACAGGTAGGCCTTCTGGGGGACGTAGCCGATCATCGACCACAGGTCCTGGAGCGCGACGTCGCGGACGTCGGTCCCGTCGATGCGGACCGAGCCGTTGGTCGCGTCGAAGAGCCGCGGGACGAGCTGGAGCAGAGTCGTCTTGCCCGATCCCGTGGACCCGATGATCGCGGTCGTGCCGCCGGGGCGGGCCGTGAACGTGAGGTCGTGCAGCACGGGGTCCTCGGCGCCGGGGTACCGGAAGTCGACGTCCTCGAACGTGATGATCCCCGTACGGTCCTCGCGGGGCGCGAGGCGCACCGGGGTCGGGGACTCGACCACGGTGGTCTCGGTGTCGAGGACCTCGCCGATGCGCTCGGCCGAGACGGCCGCGCGCGGGACCATCATGAAGATCATGGTCGACATCATCACGGCCATGAGGATGTACATGATGTAGCTGAGGAACGCCGTGAGGGCCCCGATCTGCATCCCGTCCTCGACCCGGTACGCGCCGAACCACAGGACCGCGACGCTGGTCGCGTTCATCACGAGCATGACGGTCGGGAACATGAGCGCCATGAGCTTGCCGACGCGCAGCGACGTGTCGTAGAGCCGGTCGTTGGCGACCGCGAAGCGCTCCTCCTCGCGGCGCTCGCGCACGAACGCACGGATGACGCGGATGCCGGAGATCTGCTCGCGCAGGACCCCGTTGATCGCGTCGATGCGCTTCTGCATCTTGCGGAAGTACGGGACCATGCGCGAGATGATCAGCCCCACGACGATCCCGAGCACGGGCACCACGACCAGGAGCAGCGCCGAGAGCTCGACGTCCTCCTGGAGCGCCATGATGACGCCGCCCACGAGCATGATGGGCGCCATGACCATGATGGTGAAGCCCATGAGCACGACCATCTGGACCTGCTGCACGTCGTTCGTGGTGCGGGTGATGAGCGAGGGGGCCCCGAGCACGCCCATCTCCTGCGCGGAGAACGACTGGACACGCGTGAAGAGCCCGTTGCGGACGTCGCGCCCGAACGACATGGCGACCTTGGCACCGAAGTACACCGCGACGATCGCGCAGATCACCTGACCGAGGCTGATCGCGAGCATGACGCCACCCGTGCGCATGATGTAGGCGGTGTCGCCCTGCGTGACGCCCTTGTCGATGATGTCGGCGTTGAGGCTGGGCAGGTACAGGGTCGCGATCGTCTGCACGAGCTGGAGGACGAGCAGGATCGATATGGGCGTCCAGTACGGGCGGAGGTAGGTCTTCAGGAGACGTTGGAGCATCTGGGGTGTCCTGTCGGAGGTGGGGGCGGGTCGAGCAGGTCTCAAGGTGCCCGACGGCGGGGCGCACGTCGAGCGATTTCGGTGACCTCGGCGAGAGGTCCAGCATGCGACGCCGCGGTGAGGTCCGCGACGGCTGGCCGAGCGCCTCAGGCGAGCGACGCCGTCGGGCCCGGGACCGCGGGGCGTGCGTCCGTCCGACGGACCGCGGCGTGCGGTGGCCCCACCGCGTGGGGCGGGCCCGCTCCCTGGCACGGCGCCTCGAGGACGCCGTGGAGGAAGACGTCGACGATCTGGGTCGCGTCGAGGGGGCCGTCCTGGACCAGCAACGGGCTCGCGTGACCGTGCACGAGGAAGAAGAAGACGCTCGCGGCCACGCGGGGCTCGGTCCGCAGCTCGGCCGCGAACGGGGACAGGCGCGCCTCGATCGCCTGGACGATGTCCTGGACGGCCGACATCCGGGCGTCGCGGTGCGAGCCCGGGCCCTGCGTGCCGTGGTTGCGGTGGACGTCGTCCCGGTGACGACGGTGGGCCTCGCCCCCCGGACCGCCGGGCGGGCCGCCCCGGTCCCCCATGACCTGGTGGGCGACCTGGACGATCCTGGCGGTCGCGCGCTGGCTGTCCTGGATCAGCTCGGCCAGGGCCGTGAGCGTCTCGGCGAGCGAGCCACGCTCGCCCGTCTCGCTGATCGCGCGCACGAGCGGGGCCGGGTCGAGCGCGGCCACGAGGGCGGCGTGGATCAGCTCGTCCTTGTCCTCGAACGCGCGGAAGAGCGTGCCCTCGGCGACGTCCGCCGCCTGGGCGATCTGCCGGGTCGTCACGGCCGAGCCGTAGCGCGCGAGCAGGGGGACGGTCGCGGCGGCGATCGCCGCACGCCGGTCGTCACGGCTCATGGGTCGGGCGCGGCCCGAGGGTGTGGTCACGCCCACGAGCGTAAATGAGTGAGCACTCACTCGTCAAGGTTGCCCGACGCAACCAGATGCGCGAACGCCCGAGGGGGCACCGCGAGCGCGGCACC
>NZ_JBHXBO010000276.1:0-4958 GCF_042726775.1 Oerskovia sp. NPDC060287 | reverse complement strand
GCCCTTGCGAGACTCTCTCGCAAGGGCTCCGCACTCGGTGCGTCGCCGGGGTCAGACCGCGTCGAGCCGGTCCCGCACCTCCGGGTCGAGGTCCAGGTCCGCCGCGCCGAGCAGCTCGTCGAGCTGTGCGACGGTGCTGGGCCCGATCACGGGGACCACGGGCACCGGACCGCCGAGCAGCCACGCGAGCGCGACCTGGTTCGGCGTCGCGCCGACCTGCCGCGCGACCTCGTGCAGCACCCGCCGACGCTCGAGCGAGGTCGGGTGCCCGTACCCCTCCCACAGCTCCTTGTCGTCGCGCACCATGGCCCCCTGCAGGAGCGGGGAGTAGGCCGTGACCGCGAGCGGCGGGCGCTCGTCGCTCCCGGTCGAGCGTGCGTAGTCGAGTAGCTCGGGCGAGGCCCAGTTGTGCCGGTCGGGGTCGGGCGTCGGGTAGAGGTAGCTGAGCTGCTCCTGGACCACCCCGTAGGGTGCGACGCCCTGTCGCAGCGCCTCCTCACGCGCCTCGACCACGCGCCACAGCGCGACGTTCGAGATGCCCGAGATCCCCACGACCCCCTCGGCCTGGAGCTTGCCGAAGGCTCCGACGGTCTCCGCCAGCGGCGTGTCGAGGTCGTCGACGTGCCCGTAGAGGACGTCGAGCCGGTCGACCCCGAGGTGCCGCAGGCTCTCGTACGCCTCCCGCGCGACGGTCTCGGCCGCCAGGCCCTGGAAGTTGGTCGGGGGAGTGTTGGACAACGGCAGGGCGGGGTCCTTCTTGGCCGCGCCGAGCTTGGTCGCGATGCGGACCTGGTCGCGCACCCCTCTGCTCACGAGCCAGCGAGCGATCAGGTCCTCGCTGTCGCGCCCGTTCCCTCCTGCCCAGAAGCTGTAGTTGTTGGCCGTGTCGAGGAAGGTCCCTCCGGCCTCGAGGTAGCGGTCGAGGATCGCGAACGAGGTCTCCTCGTCCGTCAGGGTGCCCATGTTCATGGTGCCGAGGCAGAGTGTGCTGACGTCGAAGGACGTGCGGGCGTCGCCGAGGGTGCGGTAGCGCATGGTGGTCTCCGGTGAAGGGGGCGGTGGGTTGACGTCATCCACGCTAGGATGCGAGCGGCCTGGGTGTACGGTCCATTGACATGGCATCGGACCAGACCAATTCGCGCCGACGGTTCCCGGCGGGCGTCTCCCGTGCGTCCGGTTCGTCCAGCCCAGGCCCGACGGCGGCGCTCGCCTGGGAGACAGTCCTCGACCTGGGTGAGGGGCCGGAGCCGCTCCACGCCCGGCTCGGTGCCGCGGTGCGGGTCGCCGTCCTTTCTGGGAGGGTCACGCCCGGTGCAGCCCTGCCACCTAGCCGGGTCCTGGCGGAGACGCTCGGTGTCTCGCGCTGGGTCGTGACCGAGGCCTACGGTCAGCTCGTCGCCGAGGGCTTCCTCGAGTCCCGGACCGGTTCGGGGACGAGGGTGCCGCTCGCGGCCGGGACCGGCCCGCCGTCCTCCCGAGCCGCACACGACGACGTCGGGACGCGAGCGACGTCGTCGGGCCGTGCCGGCTCGGGGACCCGTGCCCCGCGAGCACGCTTCGACCTGGGGCCCGGGGTGCCCGACCTGCGGCACGTCCCGCGCGCCGCCTGGGTCCGCGCGCTGCGCGAAGCCCTTGCCGTGGCACCCGACGCCGACCTCGCCGCGCCCGATCCCACCGGTCACCCCGCGACCCGGGCGGCGCTCGCGACCTACCTCGCGCGCGCCCGGCACGTGCGGGCAGGGGCGGGCGACGTCGTCGTGACCCACGGCGCGGACGACGCGATGCGGCGGATCGCCGGCGCGCTGCACCGGGCCGGGCACCGGGCACTCCTCGTCGAGGACCCGAGCTGGCCGCGCCTGCGCGAGACTGCGGCGGCCGCAGGGCTCACACCCGTGCCCGTCCCGGTCGACGAGGACGGGGTCGACGTCGACGCGCTCCTCGCGGCGTCGCGCCGGACCGGGGCGCGGGCCGTGCTCGTGACTCCCGCCCACCAGTTCCCCACGGGTGCTGCCCTGTCGCCGGGGCGCCGTGAGGCCCTCGTGCGCTGGGCGCGCGACGTCGACGGCGTGGTCGTCGAGGACGACTACGACGCCGAGTTCCGCTACGACCGCCGCCCCGTGGCCGCGATGCAGGGGCTCGCGCCCGACCGCGTCGTGCTGCTGGGCTCGCTCAGCAAGACGATGTCCCCCGGGTTCGGGCTGGGGTGGGCTGTCCTGCCGCCCGGGTTGCTCGGCAGGGTCGTCGACCGGGGCGGTGCCGGACCGTCCACGATCGACCAGCTCGCGCTGACCAGGTTCCTGGTCTCGGGCGCGTACGAGCGGCACCTGCGCGCGTCGCGCGGCCGGTTCCGTCGCCGCCGCGAGGCGCTCGTGGCCGCGCTCGGGGCCGCGCTGCCGGGCGCGGGCGTCACGGGGATCGCCGCGGGCATGCACGCCGTGGTCACGCTCCCGCCCGGCGTCGTGGCAGCGGACGTGGTGCGTGAGGCGGTGCTGCGCGAGGTGAACGTCGCGGCGATCGAGCGGTACCGGGCGACGGCCGCACCCGCGCGCGAGGGCGAGCACGACCGGATCGTCGTCGGGTACGGCAACCTCGCCGACGCGCGCGTCGAGGAGGCGGTGGCCCGGCTCGCGGCCGCGGTGCGGGCCGCGAGGCCCTAGGGTGCGTCCCCCGAAAAGACGATGACCTGCTCCATCGCTCGATGTACGTTCATCTCTGAACCCGCCCAAGGCGCGCCTACCCGGTAAGGCGCGTCCTGCCTGCAGCTGGTGAGGGTGGCTGCCCGTTCGAGCCGGGCCGGGTCCGAGAGGGGCCCTCGCGCTGCAGGCGCGATGGGCCCCTCACCTTCCGGTGCTGGTAGCGTGCCCAGCCGTGACGACCGCGCCCACCCCGAGCCCCGTGACCTTCCGGACCGCACGCCTCGACGACCTCGCCCGCGTCGTCGAGCTCATCGCCGACGACGCGATCGCCGCCCGGCGCACGGGCGAGCTGGGGGACGAGCACCACGTCGCGTTCGCCGCGATCGACGCGGACCCGAACAACGAGCTCGTGGTCGCGGACGTGGGCGGCGAGGTCGTCGGGGTCATGCAGCTGACGTTCGTCCCGGGCATCTCGCGGCGCGGGGCGACCCGGTTGCTCGTCGAGGCCGTGCGTGTCGACTCGCGGCTGCGCGGACAGGGGATCGGGCGCGCGATGATGGCGTGGGCGCACGAGCGCGGGCGCGAGCGTGGTGCGTCGCTCGCGCAGCTCACGTCGGACAAGGCTCGCGGGGACGCGCACCGGTTCTACCGTTCGCTCGGCTACGCGCAGTCGCACGAGGGGTTCAAGCTGCCGCTCTGACGCCGCCGCGCGAGCGCTTGGTCCACCGGGTCGTGACGACCTGGAGCGTGGCCCGAGGCGGGATGGTCACGGGAGACCCGCGAACCGGTCCGTCAGCGGAAGACGATCGTGCGGTGCCCGTCGAGCAGCACGCGGTGCTCGGCGTGCCAGCGCACGGCCCGTGCGAGCGTGCGACGCTCGACGTCCTCGCCCAGCGCCACGAGGTCCTCGACGGCGCGCGAGTGGTCGACGCGCTCGACGTCCTGCTCGATGATCGGCCCCTCGTCGAGGTCGCCCGTCACGTAGTGCGACGTGGCGCCGATGAGCTTGACGCCGCGGTCGTGGGCCTGGGCGTAGGGGCGGGCGCCCTTGAAGCTCGGCAGGAACGAGTGGTGGATGTTGATGACCTGGCCCGACAGGTCGCGGCACAGGTCGTCAGACAGGATCTGCATGTACCGCGCGAGGACGACGAGCTCGACGTCGAGCTCGGCCACGAGCTCGCGCAGCCGGTCCTCGGCCCCTGCCTTGGTGTCGCGCGTGACGGGCACGTGGTGGAACGGCTTGCCGTAGAACGCGGCGATGTCCTCGAGGTCGCGGTGGTTGCCCACGACGCCCACGACCTCGATCGGCATGCCCTGCGAGCGCTCGCGGTAGAGCAGGTCGACGAGGCAGTGCGCGGCCTTGGACACCATGACGAGCGTGCGCACGCGGCGCCCGACGACGTCCAGGTTCCACGTCATGTCGAACGACTCGATCACGGGTGCCAGGGCGGCCTCGAGCTCGTCGCGCGACGCGGTCGACTCGACCTGGACCCGCATGAAGAACAGCCCCGACAGCGGGTCGCCGAACTGCTGCGACTCGGTGATGTTGCCACCGTGCTCGGCGAGCGTCCCCGCGACGGCGTGCACGATCCCCGGACCGTCCGGGCAGGACAGCGTGAGGACCCAGTGGGTGGGCGTGGGCGCGGGAGCGTTCGACGAAGGAGTGCTGGACACGGTCCCAGGGTAGCCGCGATCGAGGGGGTGAGACGGTCGGCATTCCACCCGCGGACGCGGACGTCGAGGGTGCCCGGATCTGACACGATGGGACCATGACCGACACGCCGATGACCATGGACCTCGTCACGGACGAGCACGCGGGGGAGCTCCTCACGCTCCGCCGGGCAGCGTTCGTCACCGAGGCGCAGCTCTACGGGGACCCCAACATCCCGCCGCTGACCCAGACGCTCGCGGAGCTCAAGGCGGACCTGGCGACGCCGGGCGTCATCACGCTCGGTGCGTGGCAGGGGCCGCGCCTGGTCGGTTCGGTGCGCGTCGAGATCGAGGGCGGCAAGGCCACGCTCGGCCGGCTCGCCGTCGCCCCGGACCTGCAGGGTCGCGGGATCGGCACGCAGATGCTCTTCGCGGTGCTGCCGCACCTGCCCGAGGAGACCACGGAGATCTGGGTCTTCACGGGCAAGGACTCCAAGCAGAACCTCGAGCTCTACACGCGTCACGGCTACGAGGAGCAGTACGACAAGGCCGCGGGCGACCTCACGTACACGTACCTGCGCCGCATCCTGGGCGAGGCCGAGGCGCGCAACGCGAGCGACGCCGTCGGGCAGGACTGAGCCCTCACGCACCGGCGAGGCGCGTCCCCTGGAC
>NZ_JBHXBO010000275.1:0-4959 GCF_042726775.1 Oerskovia sp. NPDC060287 | reverse complement strand
AGCCCGTCCTCGGCAGCTCGCGAGGTCAGTCGAAGAGCGTCGACTCGGTCCAGGCTTCTGCGGCGGCCCTGCTCGCGGCCGTGGCCCCGACCTTGGCGGCCGGACGGCCCGCAGCGGCGGGCCGCTTGGCGGGTGCGACCGCGAGGTCGTCCGTGCCGGCGAGCGTCGACCGCTCCTCGCCGCGCCCGGCGGCCCAGTCCTGCGCCGCGAGACCCGCGAGCTGGTCGGCCCGCTCGTTGAAGTGGTTGCCGACGTGCCCGCGCACCCACCGGAAGCGCACCGGCCCGGGGCGGGCCTGGATCGCGGCCTCGATGCCCTGCACGAGCTCGAGGTTCTTCACGGGGCTGCCGCCGGCCGTCCGCCACCCCTTGCGCTTCCAGCCCTCGAGCCACTCCGACGCGCACTTGATGGCGTACTGGGAGTCGGACTCGATGAGGAGCGGTTCGGCGCCGGGGTGTGCGCGCACCGCTTCCAGCAGAGCCTGGAGCTCTGCGACCTGGTTCGTCCCGCTGGCTGCGCCACCGGAGTCGAAGGTTCCGTCGTGGTTGATCCACGCCCAACCGATCGCTCCACCCGGGTTGACCAGGCACGAGCCGTCGGTGCTGACAGTGATCACTTGTGCGTCCTCGCTCATCGGAGTCGGAAGTCCGTCGCGCCCATTGTCCCCGACTTTCGGGGGCGCCGGGACCGCCGTCTGCCTGGTGCGTGCCCGACGGCGGAGCGCACCCGTGCGCGTTCGGCGCGCTCCGTCGTCGGGCGCCCGGGTGACACCGGGACCGGGGTGACGGACGCCTCGGACGAGCCGCGACCGCGGTAGCCGCACGAGGCCCGGACAGCACGACGCCCCCGCCCCCACCGGTGACCGGGGGAGCGAGGGCGACGTGGGATCAGGCCGTGGTCAGCTGACGCCGAGCAGGTCGATCACGAAGACGAGCGTCTTGCCGGACAGGCGGTGGCCACCGCCGGCCGGGCCGTACGCGAGCTCCGGGGGGCAGACGAGCTTGCGACGCCCGCCGACCTTCATCCCCGGGATGCCCTGCTGCCAGCCGGCGATGAGGCTGCGGAGCGGGAAGTTGATGGACTGGCCGCGGCTCCAGGACGAGTCGAACTCCTCGCCGGAGTCGTACTCGACGCCCAGGTAGTGGACGTTGACGGTCGAGCCGGGCTGCGCCTCGGCGCCGTCGCCGACGATCAGGTCGACGACCTCGAGCTCGGTGGGGGCCGGGCCCTCGGGGGCGTCGACCTCAGGACGGGTGCGTTCGGTGTTCTCGGACATGTTCCGATCCAACCACGGGTCGCCCCCGCAGCGGCTGTCGGAACTCCCGCGAACCGCAGAACCGTGCGGAAAAGTTGGGGATCCCGAAACCCACGGAGGCCCTTTTCTTGCCATGATGAACGCATGACACCCCCCGCTGCCCCGACCTCCGGCGTGCCCGCGCACGCCGGCGAGGCCCGCCGTCGGACCCCTCAGGAGATCCGTCGCTGGCGCCGGTACCTGGCCGACGAGCGCGCCGAGGCCGCGTCCTACCGCGACCTCGCGTCCCGCCGCACGGGCGAGGAGAAGGAGATCCTGCTCGCGCTCGCGGACGCCGAGAAGCGCCACGAGGACCACTGGCTCGCGCTGCTCGGAGACGACGTGGGCAAGCCCCTGCGCGGCGACTGGCGCACCCGGTCGCTCGGGCTGTTCGCGCGCCGGTTCGGCGGGGTGTTCGTGCTGGCTCTCGCGCAGCGGGCCGAGGCCCGCTCGACGTACGAGTCGGACGTCGACGCGACCGCCGCGATGGCGGCCGACGAGCGCATCCACGAGGAGGTCGTGCGAGGGCTCGCGACGCGCGGGCGCATGCGCATGTCGGGGACGTTCCGCGCAGCGGTGTTCGGCGCGAACGACGGACTGGTGTCCAACCTCGCGCTGATCCTGGGGATCGGGGCGTCGGGCGCGTCGAACGAGACCGTGCTGCTCACGGGCCTCGCGGGGCTGCTCGCCGGCGCGCTGTCGATGGGGGCGGGCGAGTACGTGTCGGTGCGTTCGCAGCGCGAGCTGCTCGACGCGTCGACGCCCAGCCCGCTGGCCTCGGCCGCGCTGCCGCACCTCGACGTCGACGCCAACGAGCTCGCGCTCGTCTACCGGGCCCGTGGCCTGACTCCCGACGAGGCCGAGAAGCACGCGGGCGAGGTGCTGTCGACGTACACCGCGGCGACCGTGATCGCGCCAGCCGCCGAGGTCGACGAGTTCGAGACGCACGGCTCGGCGATGGGGGCGGCAGTGTCGTCGTTCCTCTTCTTCGCGTCGGGCGCGCTCATCCCGGTGCTGCCGTACCTGTTCGGCCTCGAGGGTGGGGTCGCGGTGCTCGTCGGGAGCGCCCTCGTGGGGTTGGCGCTGCTCGGCACGGGAGCCACGGTCGGGCTGCTGTCGGGCGCGTCGCCGGTCAAGCGTGCGCTGCGCCAGATCGCGATCGGGTTCGGCGCGGCCGCCGCGACGTACGCGCTGGGGCTGGCCTTCGGGACCACGGTCGGGTAGGCGGGGTTCTCGGGTGAAGAGCCGGCGGTCGGCATGCGGAGTGCCGCGGCCTCTCCTACGGTGAGAACTCGTACGACCGTTCCACGACGAGGATGCCGATGCCCAGGTCTGCCGCAGCTCTCCCCGTGCGCTCTCGCGCACGGCGCTGGCTCGTGCGCGGACTGGTTGCCGGCGTCGGCGCCGGGGTCGGGACGCTCGTGGCGATCGGGACCGCGGGCTCGGCCGCTGCGGCCGACGACCCGCTCGGCCTCGGTGGGCTCCTCGCCCCCGTGACGGGCACGGTCCAGCAGGTCGTCGAGCCGATCGTCACCCCCGTCGTGCAGGGCGTCGTCAAGCCCGTGCTCGACCCGGTCGTGCAGCAGGTCGTGGCTCCTGTGGCGAAGCCGGTCGCGCCGGTCGTCGAGGCGGTCGCCGCCCCGGTGGCTCCTGTGGTCAAGCCCGTGGCCGACGTCGTCGCCCCCGTCACAGGAGGCGTCGCCCAGGTCGTGGCACCGGTCGCGAAGCCCGTGGTGGATGCCGTCGCCCCGGTGGTCACGCCCGTGCTCGACACGGTTGCCCCGGTGACCGCACCGGTCGCCGACTCGTTGGCCCCGGTGGTCACGCCGATCGTCGAGCCGCTCGCTCCCGTGCTGAACCCGGTCCTCGAACCGCTGGCCCCGGTGGTCGGTGCGCTCGACCCGGTCCTCGGGTCGGTGCTGGGTCCACTGGCTCCGGTCGTGGGCCCGATCCTTCCGGGGACGGGCCCCGGGACGGTTCCGGACGGAGGCGACGAGGTGCTACCCGTCGTCCCCGGGGGGACGGCCCCTGGCGCCGGCGTCGCGACCGTTCCTGACTCGGCCCCCGTCCCGGGCGGAGGAACGACGGTCCCTGGTGCGGCGCCGATGCTCGGGGTCGATCTGTCGGCAGACAGCCTCGAGGTCACGGGGCTCGGTCGGCTCGGTGACAAGGCTCCGCCCGGCTCGCTCGCTTCGCTCTCCGACTTCCCCTCGGCGGTGCTGGGCAGCCCCACCCACGAACCCCTGGGGAGTCCACTGTCTGCGCCCGGAGGCGTCGAGTCCGCGGCTCCGTCGGGCGGTTCCAGCACGGTGTCACCTCGTGGTGGCTCCGGTGGTGACTCGGCTGTCGCGGCGGCCTCCCCGTTCTTCGCTCCCTCGATCCTCTGGGCAGTGCCCGACGCCGAGGCGCGAGCGGCCCACTCCTCCACGTTCTTCGAGGTCCCTGTCTCCCCTGCATGACCTGGCCACGTCGCGCCCTCGCGCGCGGCACGAGCCATCCGGCGCAGCCCCTTCGCGGCGCGCCGTCCACGTCATGCAAGGAGAAACGATCATGCACACCTACGTTCGTCGCGCGCTGCAGACAGCGCTCGTCACAGGCGGCCTGCTGGCCGTCGGGGCCGTCTCGGCCCAGGCCTCCGAGGGCGACCTCCTCGGCAACCTCGGACTCGACCTCGGGGTCGATGTCCCGCTCAGCCAGGTCGTCGGGGTCTTGCCCGACGTCACGGTCGACGTCCCGGTGAACGTGCCGGTCAACGTCTCGTCCGTCGCCGTCGGTGTCCTCGGGGACGCCGCGGTGAGCTCGCCGGTCCCGGCGAACGTGCCGGCTCCGGTGCCCGCACCGGTCACGGCACCTCCGACGGGTGGTCCGGCGGACGTCGACATCGACGTGCCCGTCACGATCCCGGTGAACGTCTCGTCCGTCGCCGTCGGTGTCCTCGGGGATGCCGCGGTGAGCTCACCGGCACCGGCACCCGCTCCGGCGCCCGCTCCGGCACCTGCTCCGGCACCTGCTCCGGTGCCGGGGTCTGGGGCGGTCACCGACCCTGCGGACATCGACATCGACGTGCCGGTCACGATCCCGGTGAACGTCTCGGGGATCGCCGCAGGGGTCCTGGGGGACGCGACCGTCTCGTCGTCCACCCCGGTCGCGCCGCTCGTGCCGGCACCTGCTGAAGGCGTCCCTGCGGACGGCCTCTCGGTCGATGTTCCCGTGACCGTCCCGGTCACCGTGACCGACGTCGCGGTGGGTGTTCTCGGAGACGCGACGGTCGGTGCTGGTGCTGGTGCTGGTGCTGGTGCCGGTGCTGGTGCTGGCACAGGTACTGGCGCCGGAGGCGTCGCGGGGATTCCGGACGGCCTGCTCGGCGGGCTGACCGGTGACGGCCAGCTCGGCGGACTTCTCGGTGAGGACGGGCTTCTTGACGGGATCCTCGGGGGCGGTGGCCTGCTGGGGTCGTTGCCCGACGTCAGCGTGAACCTGCCGATCACCGTCCCGGTGGACGTGTCCTGCCTGGGCGTCGGCCTCCTGGGCGACGCCTCGGTCGCGTGCCCCGCTGCGGCTGTGGTCGATCCGACGGACCCGACGGACCCGACGGACCCGACGGACCCGACGGACCCGACGGACCCGACGGACCCGACGGACCCGACGGACCCGACGGACCCGAC
>NZ_JBHXBO010000274.1:0-4962 GCF_042726775.1 Oerskovia sp. NPDC060287 | reverse complement strand
CCCCTGGGTGGCGCGCGCACCCGCCCCCACCCCCCACTTCTCGGCATCGCACGCCGTCTACGCTCGGTCCATGCCGATCCCCGAGTTCGTCGCCGCCCTCCGCTCCCACGTCGGGACCGACCTCCTGTGGATGCCAGGAGTCACGGGGGTCGTGATCGACGACGACGGTCGCCTCCTCCTGGGTCAGCGTGCCGACTCGGGGCAGTGGGCAGTCGTCAGCGGGATCCTCGAGCCGGGCGAGGACCCCGCCGTGGGCCTCGCGCGCGAGGTCCTCGAGGAGACCGGGGTGAGCGTCCGGGTCGACGCGCTGACCGGGGTCACGGTGACCCCGGTCGTCGAGTACCCGAACGGCGACCGCTCGCAGTACCTGGACCTGTGCTTCCTGTGCCGCCCGGTCTCCCCCGCCGCAGCGGCCGCGGCTCACGTGGCCGACGACGAGTCGCTCGCGGTCGCCTGGTTCGCGCCCGACGACCTGCCCGCCGACCTCGCCGCCTCGACGAGCGAGCGGCTCGGCCACGCGCTGGGCTACCTCGCGGACCCGACCGCGGGGCCGTTCTTCGTCCGGTAGCCCGGAGCACCGGGCGAGCCTGCTCGCCCTGCACCGGCCGAACCGGCGAGCCCCGCACCGGGCGAGCCTGCTCGTCCCGACGCGCCTCGGTACCCCGCGCGTCGCCTCACGACCAGCGGAACAACCGCGCCGCCAACGGGAGCAGCACCACGGTCCACACGGCCATGACCACGAGCTGGGACACGGGCACACCGGTCTCGAACCAGCCCGTCGTCATGGCCTGCGTCGCGGCGCCGAGGGGCGTGTAACCGCCGATCGTGCGGAGCGCCTCGGGCATGATCGGCCCGGGCGTCCACATGCCCGCGAGGAAGAGCATCGGGAAGTAGAGCGTCATCCCGATCGCCGACGCCGTGCTGGCCTTGCCCGCGCGCGACGCGATGAGCATCCCGAGCGAGAACATCGACAGGATCCCCAGCAGGAAGCTCCCGACCACGATCGAGAGGTTGGCGGGCGCCGCGAGGTCGAACACCAGGCTCCCCATGAGCACCGCGAGCAGCGCCGCGACGCACACCGTCACCAGGTTGATGACCACGTGCGCCCCGATGAGCCCCTGCGGCTTCATGGGTGTGGTCGAGAGCCTGCGCAGCACGCCCTTCTCGCGGAACGTCGCAAAGTACACGGGCATGGTCGTGAGCGCGACGGTCGCGACCGCGGTCGCGAGCGCCACGGGCACGTAGACCGCGACGGCGGTCAGCCCTCCCCAGGGCGGCGGGGCGTCGGTCATGACCTCCCGCATGCCGGGGATCGCGAAGCCCACGCCCACGAGCAGCACGGTCGGGAAGAGGAGCGCGAAGAAGACCGTCCCCGGGTCACGGAGCAGCAGGCGGGCCTCGGTCAGGGTCAGGGTCCGCAGGCCGTGCCAGCCGGTGCCCGCGATCTTGCGGCGCCGGGGTGCTGCCACCTGCGGGTGTGTTGCCGTCTGCGTGGTCATCGCCCTGCTCCTTCGGTGCTGGACCGGTCGTCGGTCGCCGTGGGGCCCGTCGCCCCGGTGTGGTCGTACGTCCTGCCCGTGACGTGCACGAACACGTCCTCGAGCGAGCGGGTCACGGTCCGGACGTCGGGCACGACGTCCGCCTCGGCGAGGGCCAGCACGACGGCGGGCAGCACCCGCCGGGTCCCGGTCACCTCGATCTCGTGGCCCTCGCGCGTCACGGCCTGGACGTCCGCGAGCCCGGTGAGGATCTCGAGCGCCTGGGCCTCCTCGTGCGGTTCGAGCCGCAACCGGAGCACGCGCGACGAGTCGACCGACTCGATGAGCTCGGCGGGCGAGCCGGCCGCGACCACGACGCCCTGGTCGATGATGACGAGACGGTCGCACAGGCGCTCGGCCTCGTCCATGAAGTGGGTCACGAGCAGGATCGTCACGCCGCGGTCGCGCACGCGCTCGACGAGCTCCCACGTGGCGCGCCGGGCCTGCGGGTCCAGGCCCGTGGTCAGCTCGTCGAGGATGGCGACCTGCGGGTTCCCCACGAGCGCGAGCGCGATCGACAGGCGCTGCTTCTGCCCGCCCGACAGCTTCCCGAACTGGCGGGCCCGGTGGGGCGTCAGGTCCAGCAGGTCCATGAGCTCGGCAGGGTCCGCGGGCGACTCGTAGAACGACGCGTACAGCCGCAGCGCCTCGGCGACCGTCATGCGCTCGTTGAGCTCGGCCTCCTGGAGCTGGACGCCCAGGACCTCGCGGACCGAGGCCGGGTCCGCCTGCGGGTCCCGTCCGAGGATCCGGACGGTCCCGCCGTCGGCCTGCCGGAGCCCCGCGAGGCACTCGACCGTGGTCGTCTTGCCGGCCCCGTTGGGACCGAGGATCCCGAAGATCTCCCCCGGCCCGACGGCGAGGCTCACGTCGCGCACGGCGACGTTGCTCCCGTACGCCTTGCGCAGGGCGACGATCTCGATGGCGGGTGCGGCGCCGTCGGGCACCGTGGTCGAGGACGCGCCGACGGGCGCGCTGCTCGGAAGTGCGCCCGCTGCGAGCGCGCTGCCCGGGGACGAACCTGCCGGGACGGGATGTGCGGTGGTCATGATGCCCTCCCTGAGGGTGTGTTCGCCCGCCGGGCGGCGACCCGGTGGACCGGGCGCCGTCCGCTGGACGGTGATGGACGAGCTGGTGAGGGGCACGACGCTCCCTCTGACGAGGGACGCTGCGCGCAAAGGCGTCGGGGACGCCAGGGCCGTCAGGTCGTGACGGGAGCGATGGCCACCGACCGCGTGACCAGGTGGAACGTGAGAGCCGCTGCGGCGAGGGCCACGAGGCCGCCCACGACCGCGGTGAGGACCTGCGCGTCGGCCAGGCCGACGGCCTGGGCGAACGGCCTGCCGAAGTAGCCGCTCTGGAACGCGAGCTCGACGAGGACCACGGGGACCAGCAGGAGCGGGATCGCGAACGTCCCCCGCCACACCCCGAACCCGTAGTACCCCATGCCGATCGCGGCGCCCGAGAGCCAGTACACGCTGCAGAAGAACGCCTGCACCAGGAACGCGGTGCCGACCTGGCCCCCGTCGACGTAGAGCTGGGCCCGGTCGAGCTCGGGCGACCAGCCCTGCGCCCGGAAGACGAGCCACTCCACGTAGCCCAGGACCGCCGCAACGAGGGCGAACGTGAGCCCCAGGATCACGGCCGTGCACCAGGTCGAACGGATGAACGACCGGCGCGTGCCACCCGCAGCGACGTGCACCGCGACGCTCGCGATGGGCGCGATGATGCCCATGACGAACAGGAAGAACTTCGCCGACCCGCTCACGACGCCGTCGATCACGCTGCCGTCGAGGATGTCGGTGCGCACCTCGACGTAGCCGATGATGCCCGCGATGATCAGCACGATCACCCAGAACCACGCACCGATCTGCCAGGTCCCCGCGGACATCGACCACGTCGCGGTGCGCAGCGACCGCCGCTCGGCCGTACGGCGCACCGCGGCACGCTGCGCCTCCCGGCCGGTGAGGGCCGTGGGGCCCGTCAGGTTCTCGGTCATGACCGCTCCTCTCGGGTCAGGTGCACGAACAGGTCCTGCAAGGGCACCGCGCCGAGCTCGATGCCCGCCTCGGTCGCAGCGGCCCGCTCGGCGTCGTCGAGCGTGCCGAACAGCGTGACCTGGGCCGTGCCCCCCAGACGTTGGCGGGCCAGGACGCGTCGGCCGTCGACGAACGACTCGACCGCGGCCGCGGACCCCGTGAGGCTCACTCCCCTGCTCCGGACGGACTCGACGCTCTCCGCGAGGAGCACGCGCCCCTTGTCCACGATGACGACGTCCTCGAAGATCCGCTCGACCTCGTCGATCAGGTGGCTCGAGAGGATGATCGTGCGCGGGTGCTCGGTGTAGTCCTCGACGAGCGCGTCGTAGAACGCGTACCGGCTCGGCGCGTCCATGCCCAGGTAGACCTCGTCGAAGATCGTCAGCGGCGCGCGGGACGCGAGACCGATGACCGCACCGAGCGCCGAGCGCTTGCCGCGCGAGAGACTCTCGGGGGTCTTGCGCAGGTCGACCTCGAACAGGTCGACCAGACGGGCCGCGAGGTCCGCGTCCCAGTGCTCGCGCATCTCCGCGTAGTACCCCAGGCTGTCGGCGACCTTGGTCGAGGTGATCGTGTCGCCGCTCTCCCGGACGAGCTGCGTGCCGGCCATGGCCCACGCGTTCTCGAACGGGTCCTCGCCGTCGACCAGGACCGTCCCGGCGTCGGGGCGGCGCATGGCCGCGACGAGCGAGAGCGCGGTCGTCTTACCCGCGCCGTTGCGGCCGAGCAGGCCCGTGATGGTGCCGGGACGGACCTGGAGGCTCAGGCCGTCGAGCGCCGGGTGCTTCTCGCCCTTGCCGAAGCTCAGGGTCACGTCCCGCAGCTCGACGCCGAACGGCTCGGGGCGGGTGGGGGCGGTCATGAGGTCTCTCCCGTCGGGGTGGGGCGGTCCTGGGGGCCGCGGCCGAGCACGTGGTCCACGATCTCGGCGGGCGTGATGCCCAGCAGGTCGGCCTGGACCAGGGCCGGGCGCAGGACCTCGGCGAAGTAGCGGTCGCGGTGCTCGGCGAGCAGCTTCTCGCGTGCTCCGGAGGCGACGAACATGCCGACACCGCGCCGCTTGTAGAGGACTCCCTCGTCGACCAGCCCGGCGAACGCCTTGGCGGCGGTCGCGGGGTTGATGCGGAAGGTCGTCGCGTACTGGGTGGTGGACATGACCTGCTCCTCCTCGGCGAGGTCGCCGCTCAGGATCTGGGCGCGGATCTGCTGGGCGATCTGCAGGTAGATGGGTTCAGGTCCGTCGAACATGGTGCCCATCCTCTCGTCGATCGCACGTTCTGTGGTTCATTACATGAGTAATGAACCACAGAACCTGGACGGCGCGCAAGGGGTCTCTCTGTGCGACACCTGCCGAGAAGTGAGCTGTGGCCCCTGATCCCGCCGGA
>NZ_JBHXBO010000273.1:0-5012 GCF_042726775.1 Oerskovia sp. NPDC060287 | reverse complement strand
GGGGAATCCCCTGCCGGGCCTCACGCACGTCCTCCCGGGTCAGCGCCCGGGCAGCGGGCTCACTCCCCCGCGGGCACGACCCGCGGCCACAGGTCCTCCTCGGACGGCGCCCACGTCGCCGGGTCCGCGGTGACCTGCTCGCCCGAGCGGATGTCCTTGACCTGGTGCGCGACGACCTCGCCGTCGGCACCGACCCCTGCGGGGAACCACACGAACGGGATGCCGCGACGGTCCGCGAACTTGATCTGCTTGCCGAACTTCGCCGCGCTCGGCGCGACCTCGACCGGGATGCCCCGCGAACGCAGCGCGACCGCGACCGCGTCCGACGCGGCACGCGTCTCCTCGCTCGTGACCGCGACCACGACCGCGCTCGGCACCGACCGCGTCGAGCGGACCAGGCCCGCGCTCAGCAGTCGCGAGACCAGCCGCGAGACGCCGATCGACAGCCCCACCCCCGGGTAGGTGTTCGCGCCGTCCGAGGCCAGGGTGTCGTAACGCCCGCCCGAGCAGATCGACCCGAGCTGCTCGTGCCCCACCAGGACCGTCTCGTAGACCGAGCCCGTGTAGTAGTCCAGGCCGCGCGCGATCTTGAGGTCCGCGACCACGACGCCCGGCGCCCGCACGGCCGCCGCGTCGATCAGCGCCGACAGCTCCACGAGGCCCTCCTCGAGCAGCTCCGAGGTCACACCGTGCTCGCCCGCGAGCGCCCGCACCCGCTCGGCGACGCCGGCGTCCGAGCCGGAGATCGCCGCGAGCGCGAGGCACGCGTCCGCCTGCTCGGGCGTCGCGCCCGTCTCGGCGACCAGCAGCGCCCCGACCTTGTCCGGGCCGATCTTGTCGAGCTTGTCGATGCTGCGCAGCACGCCCTCGACGTCGTCCAGCCCCAGCCCGCGGTAGAAGCCCTCCGCGACCTTGCGGTTGTTCACCAGGATGCGGACCTCGGGCACGCCGATCGAGCGCAGCTCGCCCAGCGCCTCGGCCATGACCAGCGGCAGCTCGACCTCGAAGTGGTAGGGCAGCTCGCCCGCACCCACGACGTCGATGTCCGCCTGCACGAACTCACGAAAGCGCCCGTCCTGGGGACGCTCGCCGCGCCACACCTTCTGGATCTGGTGACGCTTGAACGGGAACGCCAGGTGACCGGCGTTCTCCAGCACGTAGCGCGCGAACGGCACCGTCAGGTCGAAGTGCAGGCCGAGCTGCTTGTCGGCCTTGCCCGACCGCTCGTCTGCAGCCCCCTCCGCCGTCTCCTCCTGGAGGCGGCGCAGCACGTACACCTCCTTGGAGGTCTCGCCCTTGCGCAGCAGCTGGTCGAGGGGCTCGACGGCTCGCGTCTCGATCCCCGCGAAACCATGGAGCTCGAACGTGCGACGCAGCGTGTCGAGCACGTGCTGCTCCACGACGCGTCCAGCAGGGAGCCATTCGGGGAAACCGGAGAGAGGTGTAGGTCGGGCCATGGGACCCGATCTTTCCAGACTCCAGGACCGGACGAGCAATCCGTTCACAGACCCCGTAGGTACGGGTTGGTCCGGCGCTCGCGGCCGATCGTGGTCAGGGGCCCGTGGCCGGGCACCACCTGGAGGGAGTCGTCGAGGCGCCCGACGACGTCGCGCAGGGTTCGCTGCATCGTCTCGCCGTCCCCGCCGGGCAGGTCGGTGCGCCCCACCGACCCGGCGAACAGCACGTCCCCCGCGAGCACGACCCCGGCCTCGGCGCCGCTCGCGCTCACGCTCGCCGTGCCACCGTCGCCGCTCGAGTCAGGTCGGACCGCGACGGGCAGGTAGAGCGTCGAGCCCTGGGTGTGCCCAGGGGCGTGCAGGGCGTCGACCAGGACGCCGTCGAGGTCGAGCCGCTCGCGGGCCCCGGCTCCCGGCTCGCCGGCCGTACCGAAGGTCCGGACGTCGTCCGGGGCCCGGTAGTCCTCGAGCCGGGCCCCGCCCGCGGCGAGCGCCGCGGCCAGCGGGCCGGGCACGACCCGTCCGTCGCGTCCCGCGGGCGGGGCGCTCTCGATCGTGCCGAGGGGATCGGCGAGCCGGTAGGCGTCTGCCTCGTGGATCCAGAACGGGACGCCGTAGAGCGCGCACAGCTCGGCCGCGTCCCAGGTGTGGTCGGCGTGCCCGTGCGTGGCCAGGACCGCACGGGGCGCGAGCCCTTGCTCGCGCACGAGCTCCACCACGCCCGGGACGACCCCGGCCCCTGCGTCGACGATCACGCAGGGGCGCGCGGCGCCGTCGGGCAGCGTTCCCTCGGGGCCCGGCACGACGAGCGTGCAGTTGGTGCCGAACACGGGGGCCACCACGAGGAAGAGGTCCATGGGACGACAGTAACGACCCACGCAAAGAGGGCACCTGATACCGGACCGTGACCTGAAAGGCGACAAGACACGGCGCCAGAACGCTCCCGATGCCTAGACTGTCCTCTGAAACCGTGGATCACCCGTGCACAGAACGCGCCCTCGCGCCCGCACGCGGAGCGGCCCGTGACGTGAGACGAAGGAGTTGGGGTGACGACGAGCAAGCGCGAACGTGAGCGTGCCCGCCGCCGCGAGGAGAAGTGGACCGAGCGTCAGGCGCAGGCCCGCGCCCGCAAGCAGCGGACGTGGACCATCGTCGGCGCGGTCGCCGCGCTCGCCGTCGTGGGCGGTGTCGTCGTGCTGGCTCTCTCCGCGAACTCGGACGCCGACGCAGCCACGGCCGCCAAGGCGTTCACCCTCCCGCCGCCCTCCGCCGCCGAGGACCGCGAGTGGACGGGCGAGCTGCGCACGAGCGCGGGCGACATCGAGTTCACGCTCGACGGGCAGGCCGCCCCTCAGACCGTCGCGAGCTTCGTCTCGCTCGCCCAGGGCGGGTTCTTCGACGGCACCGACTGCCACCGCCTGACGACCTCCGGGCTCTACGTCCTGCAGTGCGGCGACCCGACGGGCACGGGAACCGGGGGCCCGGGCTACACGTTCGGACCCGTCGAGAACGCGCCCGAGGACGGGTTCTTCCCCGCCGGCACCATCGGCATGGCACGTGCCCAGGCCACGGACTCCCACGGCAGCCAGTTCTTCCTCGTCTACGAGGACACCACCTTGCCGACCGACACCGGTGGGTACACAGTTTTCGGCAAGATCACATCCGGCTTGGACGTCGTCCGAGCAGTCGCTGACGCGGGGACAGCGGACGGGGCCCCTGACGGCTCCCCCGCGACCCCGGTCACCATCGAAGGAGTTGAGACCCAGTGAGCGAGAGCACCGAGAACCACGCGAACTCTCCGGCGCAGGCATCCGAGGAGGCCACCGCTACGGAGCAGGTCGAGGTGCCGGCGGTCGCTGAACCGGCCGAGGGCGCCGAGGCACCCGCTGCCACGGAAGCCGTCGAGACCGACGCCCCCGCGGCAGCAGCCGACGAGGCCACCTCCGTCGAGGAAGCCGCGCCCGCCGCGGCCGAGGCTCCTGCCGAAGCCCCGGCCGAGGTCACCGAGACCGCCCCCGCGACGGACGCTGCTGAGGCGGCTCCTGAGGCCGCACCGGCCCCCGCGGCGGACGCACCGGAGGCACCTGCGGCCCCGGCTCCCAAGCCCAGCCCCGCGCCCAAGCCGAGCGACGTCCCGGTGCCCCGGCCCCCGCGCCCGGGTGCCCCGGCTGCAGCGGCCCCGGCCGCCGCGTCGATCGCCCCGGCGGCTGCCGCGGCGGTCATCCCCGACGACAGCGCCGCCGCGAAGGCTGCGGCCGGGTTCGGCCGGGTCGACGAGGAAGGCACGGTCTACGTGACCGAGGCCGCGGGCGAGCGCAGCGTCGGGCAGTTCCCCGGGGTCTCCCCCGAGGAGGCGCTCGCGCTCTACGTGCGCCGCTTCCTGGACCTTCAGGCCAAGGTCGCGCTCTTCGAGGCCCGCCTGACCGGTACGGACCTGTCCGTCAAGGAGATCGACTCGACCCTCGCCAAGCTCGGCGAGGAGACCGCCGAGCCCTCGGCCGTCGGCGACCTGGACGGCCTGCGCGCGCACGTCGAGTCGCTGCGCACCGTCGCGGCAGCCCGCCGCGCCGAGCTCGAGGCCGAGCGCAACGCCGCCAAGGAAGCGGCGCTCGCCGCCCGTACCGAGATCATCGAGGCAGCGGAGAAGATCGCCTCGACGGACCCGGCACGCATCCAGTGGCGTCCCGCGGGCGAGGAGCTGCGCAAGCTGCTCGACCAGTGGAAGGACGCCCAGCGCAACGGGCCGAGGATCGACCGTGGGAGCGAGGAGGCGCTCTGGAAGCGCTTCAGCCACGCCCGCACGGCCTTCGACCGCGAGCGTCGGCACTACTTCGCCGAGCTCGAGCAGCGCAACTCCTCCGCGAAGGAGGTCAAGGAGAAGCTCGTGCAGCGGGCCGAGGCCCTGCAGAACAGCACGGACTGGGGCGCCACGGCCGGCGCCTTCCGCGACCTCATGACCGAGTGGAAGGCCGCCGGGCGCGCCAACCGCCGCGACGACGACGCCCTGTGGGCCCGCTTCCGTGCGGCGCAGGACGCGTTCTTCGAGGCCCGTGACGCGCTCAACGCCGCCACGGACGCCGAGTACGCCGAGAACCTGGTCGTCAAGGAGGCCCTGCTGGAGCAGGCCGAGAAGCTCGTCCCCGTGACGGACCTCGCGCAGGCCAAGACGGCCCTGCGGGACATCCAGGAGAAGTGGGAGGACGCCGGCAAGGTTCCTCGCGCCGACATCCAGCGCGTCGAGGCCCGCCTGCGCGCCGTCGAGACCGCGGTCCGCGACGCCGAGCAGTCCCAGTGGTCGCGCTCCAACCCCGAGACGCGTGCGCGCGCCGAGGGTGCGGCGGCCCAGCTCGAGTCCGCGATCGCGGGCCTCGAGGAGGACCTGGCGGCTGCGACCGCCAAGGGCGACAAGCGCAAGATCGCCGAGATCGAGTCGTCGATCGCGGCACGCCGCGCCTGGCTCGAGCAGGTCGTGAAGGCCGCCGAGGACTCTCGCGGCTGACCCTGCACCACCTGAGGGGCCCGGGTGGGCCTGTGGACGACGAGAGTTTCCACAGG
>NZ_JBHXBO010000272.1:0-5028 GCF_042726775.1 Oerskovia sp. NPDC060287 | reverse complement strand
AGGAGAGCCGGGCGGCTCGGCCGTGACGGTGACGGTACCGCCGTCACCGGGGGACGGGGCTCAGCAGGCGCCGAGGTCCTTCCACACGCCCCAGTCGCTCGGGGCCGGGGCGTCGCCGCGGGTCCACCACTTGGCCTGCCAGGTGTGGCCGTTGTGCGCCACGGTGTTGCCACCGGTGTAGATGCTCGAGGCGTCCCAGGCCGCGGCCGAGCAGGTGCCCGAGCCGCCGGTGGTGCCGCCCGTCGTCCCGCCGGTCGGGTCGGTGCCGCCGGTGCTGCCGCCCGTGGGGTCGCCGCCCGTGCTGCCGCCCGTGCTGCCGCCGGTCGGGTCGGTGCCGCCGCCGCCGCCCGAGCCGGTGCCGAGGCGGGCGCCCACCGCGGTGGCGAGCGCGTAGTTGTTCTTCTTGTCCCAGTTGATCGACCAGGTCATGACGCCGCCGATCTTGCCGTACGGGGTGGCCGGCTTGAACGTTCCGCAGCCTGTCCCGGTCTCGAGGCAGTCGACGGCCTTGATGACGTTGGCGATGGGCTGGTAGCCGCCGCCGGCAGCGGCCTGGACCGCGGGGACCCCGATGCCGACCTGATCGGGGCGCAGACCCATCTCGAGCTGGATGCACGTGAGCGAGGTGAGGAAGTCGATGCTGCCCTGGCTGTAGACCTGCTGGTTGCAGCCCATCATGGCGCCCGAGTTGTAGTACTGGGTGTTGACGATCGTCAGGATGTCCTTGATCGCGAGCGTGAGCTGGTAGTACCCCATCGAGGTGGCCTGGTAGTCGATGGTCTGCGGCGCCATCGCGATGATGAGGTTCGGTCCGGCCTTGGCCGAGAGCTGGTGCAGTGCGCTCGACATGTACGTCGCGTTGATGCCGTGCTCGAGGTCGATGTCGACGCCGTCGAACCCGTACTCCTGCATCAGGCCGTACGCGGTGTCGGCGAAGTTCTTCGCCTCGGTGGCGTTGGAGACGATCACGTTCCCCTTCTCGCCGCCGACCGACAGGATGACCTTGCGGCCCTGGGCCCGGATCGCGGCGATGTCGGCCTTGAACTGCGGCACCGTGTACCCGCCCAGCTCCGCGCTCGACAGGTTGAACGTGATGCCACCGGGCGTGCCGGTCAGGTTGTCGGCGAACGCGACCGCGACGAGGTTGTACGCGGCCGGGATGTCGCTGAGCGGCATGACGACCGAGCCGTTGTTGAAGTTGTGCCAGTAGCCCGTGAGCCACTGGTGGCCGGGGGCGGCCGCGGCGGCGACCGTCGCGGGCTGGGCGGCGGGGAGCGGTGCGGCCTGGGCGCTCGTGCCGGCGAGCGCGAGGCCGCCGAGCGCGACGGTCGCGGCGGTCAGCGCCGCGAGCAGACGGGCCGGACGGCGGGTGCCGTCGGCGGAGTGGCGAAGGGTTCTCACGTGTAGCTCCTCTAGCAGGGGGTCCGGGACGTCGTCGTCTCACCGGGACCGTCGGAGTGGACCGGTCGTGGTCGGTCAGGCCGACCGTACGTGACCCGGGTCACGCGTGTGATGAGGGATTCCACGACTCTCTGCGCGCGGTCCGTACGTGGATCCCCGTACGGGTCGCGTACCCGTAGACGCTCCGCGAGCGTGCCCGACGGCGCAGCAGGGGCCGGGGCCGCGCGGTCGCCCGAGGTGTCGGCGGGATCGTTCGGGAAAGATCTCACGAGCGTGTATCAAACGCGACGAACCCCCCTCCCTCCCAGCAGGAGGAGGTCCGACGACCAGTCGGCCTGTCCGTCGAGAGTGCCGCGAGAGCGGGTCGGAGGGAGGTGCTGCCATGGCGGAAATGCTTGTCCCACCTGCACGAACACCTCTAGACTCGGGTTCCCCCGAAGTACCCGAGCACGACCGAGAGCAGACGGCGCACCCAGCCATGACACGGATCACCGAGGACGTCCCGGAAGTCGACGAACCGGAGGTGAGCCTCGGCGATCGAGCCGCGGCTGCTCTCCTCGACTATCGGGAGGGCAAGCACCAGGCACTGGCCGACTTCGTGAAGGAGGCGACCCCGCTGCTGTGGCACACGGCGCGGGCGCAGGGTGCCGACCGAGAGCACGCTGACGACGTGGTCCAGAACACCTGGATGGCGCTCGTGCGCAACGCTCACACCATCCAGGAGCCGCACGCGGTGCTCAAGTGGCTCCTCGTGACCGCCAAGCGCGGGGCGTGGGAGGTGGTCCGCAAGCAGCGCGACGACCAGAAGCGCCGCACCGAGCTTCCCGACGACCTGCTCGACGGGCCCGTCGGCGCGCTGCCGTCCTCAGACCCCACCCCGGAGACCCAGGTCCTCGAGGGGGAGCGGGACCGGCACCTGTGGCGCGCCGTCCTCCAGCTGCCGGACCGCTGCCAGCAGCTCCTCCGGCTGATCTCGTTGGCGGACCGCCCTGACTACAAGTACATCTCGAGCGCCATCGGCATGCCGGTGGGCAGCATCGGATCCAACCGCGGGCGCTGCCTGGCCAAGCTCCGCGACATCATGGAAAGCGATCAGGGGGACAGGACATGGGAAACATCATGAGCGCGCCGATCGGATACAGCCCCGACGACCCGTTGGACACGGCAGACCTCGAGATCCTCGCGGACCTCGCGCGGATCAGCGCGATGCTCGACCCGGTACCCGAGGGTCTCGTCGAGAGGTCGCTCTTCGCGATCACGTTGGCCGGCCTCGAGGCCGAGGTCATGGAGCTCGAGTACGTGCGCGTACCGGAGATGTCCGTCCGCGGTGAGGCGCCGCCGGTCGAGGCGCGGACCATCACGTTCACGTCGGAGGCCGTGACGGTGATGATCTCGCTCTCGCCCACCGAGGACGGCAAGGTGCGCATCGACGGGTGGGCGGCTCCGGCCGCAGAGCTCCGTGTCGTGCTGCACCGCCCGGGCGGGGTGAGCGAGACCCTGAGCGACGAGGACGGTCGTTTCGTGTTCGACGAGGTCGAGCCCGGACCCGCCAGCTTCGTGGTGCAGCCGGCCGCGTCCTCCCACGGTGCAGTGAGCACCCCGGTCATCGAGCTCTAGCCGACCCCACCCGCGGCGACCCCGTCGAGGGGCGCCGCGCCCCATGCCACGAGCACGGCGTCGCGCGGCGGCGGACGGGCTCGGTCAGTACGACTCGAGGAGGAGCACGTGAGCACGAGCTCGACGGAGAGCGGGAACGCTCGACGAGGTTGGCACGGGGACACCCCCGCGCGGTTGCAGTGGCGGACGCGAGCGCTCGACCCGGTCACGGCACGCCGGACCGGACGCGAGGCCTCCCCGCAGCCGACGTGGTACGTCGGTGATCGACTGCTGATCAACGCCGCGGCGCCGGAGGAGGGCGAGCCGGACCCGCGGTGGTTGCGTCAGCTCCGACGAGCCGCAAGGCATCGACACCTGGTGGTGGAGATCGAGCCTGAGACCTACGAGGACCTGGAGCTCGTCGAGCGCGCGGTCGAGGCTGGGCTCGATCCGGCCGTCGCTCAGGAGATGCGGACGGTGTTCGGTACCACTGTCGTGCTGGCGCGTGAGGACAACGGTGAGCTCCCCGACGGCTGGGACGTCGTCTCGCTCCTGCGGGACGCGCGGATCGACCTCGATGAAGGCGACGGTCCGGCCGAACGCGAGCAGCCCTTGCCTGCCGGGGCCTTCGTCTCGCTCGACCACGTGATCGTGCCCGGCTCGATCGGTGGGCAGCCCATGTCGCAGCCGTGGGACTTCTCGGACACGCAGCCGTTCATCCAGGGAATGCCCAAGACGGGGAGCCACCCCAAGACCGGGAGCCACCCGAAGACCGGGAGCCACCCCAAGACCGCTAGCCACCCGTTCGCGGGGATGGACGAGTACGCGGTCGCGGGCTCGGGCGGACGCCAGCCCGTGGCTTGGGTCGGCGCCGCACCCTGGCGAGCGATCCGTGCCGGTGACACGGTGTTCACCGGTCAGCAGGGGGAGCGTCGACCGGTCGTCGCGCTCATGGACACCGGCGTCGGGAAGCACCCGTGGTGGAATCCTGAGCTGGTCCCAGGCGTCGAAGCACTCGCGGACAACGAGCGCATCGTCCTGCGGGACCCGCAGGTCGTCGGCGTCCCTGTCGGCCTGTGCCCTGACCCCGAGTTCGACTTCCAGGACCCCGAGCACGGTGGAGTGTCGATCTACCCCCTCACGGGCCCGCTGGACCCGGTCGCCGGGCACGGCACGTTCATGGCCGGTCTCGTGCACCAGCTCTGCCCGGACGCTGTCATCCTCGCGCCCAGGGTCTACGGGGGTTCAGGGATCATCCCGGAGCGGGACCTCCTTCGCTCGCTCCGACGCATGCTTCTCTGGCACGTCCTCGGACTCAGCGGGGTACCCGGATACGCACCGGTGGACGTCGCGGTCCTGTCGCTCGGCTATTACCACGAGCGTCCCGAGGACGCCGACTTCGACGCTCCTCTCGGTATGGTCCTGTCGGCGCTGCGGCGGTTCGGAGTGCTCGTCGTGTCGTCGAGCGGCAACGACGGGCAGGTGCGAGAGACGTACCCTGCGGCCTTCGCACCGCGCATCGACCGTCGGACCACGCCGCCGACGCTGCTCGCCGGACAGCACCTCAGCTGGGACGAGCCACCACTCATCGCCGTCGGATCGAAGAACCCGGACGGCACGACGTCGCTCTTCAGCAACGACGGTACCTGGGTCACCTGTCTGCGCACGGGGGCGGGCCTCGTGAGCACTGCCCCGGTGACCATGGACGGTGTGATCGCGCCCTCCATGTACATGAAGGAACTCTTCTCGGAGGGCTTCCGCGCGACCATCGACCCGGAGGGATTCCAAGGCGGTTTCGCGGTCTGGAGCGGGACGTCCTTCGCGGCACCGGTTCTCGCTGGTGAGCTGGCTGCGTCGCTGCTGAGGGCAGGCATCCCGGCACCGACGGCCCCAGAACCTCACGGTGCACCGGCGCGGTGCCGGCCCCATCGTCCACAGCGACATCCACTCGCCGGCTTCGGCGATCATCGTGGCCGCGGTGCGGATATCGGTTTCGGCGAGGCCGGTCAGTTCCGCGACGCGGTCCGGGGG
>NZ_JBHXBO010000271.1:0-5053 GCF_042726775.1 Oerskovia sp. NPDC060287 | reverse complement strand
GTTGTGGAGCGGCCCCCCCCCCCCACCCCCGCACGCTGACCCTCTGCCTCGGCGCAGGCGTCAGGTCAGCAGGCCCCCTCGTCCTTCCACGGACCCCAGTCGCTGACCACGGGGGTGTTGCCCTGCGTCCAGTACCGGGCAGACCACCTGTGGCCCGCGTGCGTGACCTGCGCACCACCGTTGTAGGCCGTCCCGGCGAGCCACGCGGCCGCCGTGCACCCGGCACCACCGGTGCTCCCGCCCGGGGTGCCGCCGGGAGTCCCACCCGTCGTCCCACCGGAGACCACGGGGTTCACGACCTTGACTCCGCGCGGGTGGTCGTAGGTCGTGGCGTACGTGGTGGCCCCGATCGTCACGCGCACGTTCGAGATCTGCGCCATGGGCAGGCGCCACGACAGCTTCGTGGACGCCGAGCCACCCGCCGGGATGCCCCCCGACGGGACCTTGAGCGTCGCCGAGTGCAGGTCCCCCTTGAGCCCGCCCACGTTGTTGCCCGTGTGGCCCGCGACCGTCGTGATGCCCCAGCCGTTCTGCTCGCCGATCGTCGCGGACGTGGTCGTCGCGAAGTCGAACGAGATCGTGGCCCCGGCCGGGATCGCCACCGAGGACCTGTTGGCGAACGTCACCCGGGGGTTGATCGGGTAGTTGTTGTCGCCGAGCGCGAACTCCGAGAACGAGACCCCGAGGTCGATCGCCTCGGCGGGCGTCGCGGTCTTGGACTTGGCCGCGCCGTAGGGAGCCGCGGTCGAGAACGTCGAGTGCATGCGCGTCACGAGGCTGTCGCCCATGCCGTACTCGCCGCTCGCCGCGTCCAGGTCGTAGTCGCCCGCCAGCTCCCAGATCATCAGGCCGCCGTAGCCGCCCGCGACCACGTAGTCGGCCTTGGCCTGGATCGCCTGGTCGGAGTCGCCCGAGATGAACGACTTCGTCTGCGCGTTCCACCACCACTCGGTCTTGGTGACCGGGTCGAAGTTGTGCTGGTAGGTCCCCGTCAGCGGACCCGTCGGGGCGCCGTACGCCGAGGCGTACGAGCCCACCTTGCCGTTCTGCAGGTTGAGCATGTGCCAGATCGGGTTGCCGCCCGCAGGGATCTTGGCCCCGGCCTTGTCGACGTCGTACCAGATGTTGTCGATCCCGCCCGCACCGTTGCCGCACTTGGACGTGCCACCCAGCGAGGGCCCGGTGCCCGGCGGGCACTTGGTCTGGTCGGGCAGCGCCGCCTTGCCCCACAGGCCGTTGGTCCCGCCCTGCACGTTGGTCCAGCCTCGCGTGTAGAACGGGACGCCGATGTTGATGCGCCCGGCCTGCACGGCTCCCCGGAAGTAGTGCGCAGCCCAGTCGGCGTTGAGGTACCCGATCCCGTCGTAGGCCCCGTACACCCCGGCCGCCGCGAGCTCGCCGTCCTTGCCGTCGTCGAACAGGGCGCCGTTGCCGCCCACGAAGTCGTTCCACGTCCCGTGCAGGTCGTACGACATCACGTTGACGTAGTCGAGGTACGGCATGATCTGGAAGACTTCCATACCGCGCAGCAGCCACCCCGAGGCGGGGGCTGCGATGGTCAGCATGTAGTACTCGCCGTCCTGCGCCGCGGCCTTGTCGAGCGCCTCGCGCGTGGTCTTCATGAGCTGCTCGTAGTTCTTCCAGAGCTGCCCGCGCTTGGCGCCGGCGATCGCGAAGTCGTCGGGGTTCCCGGCCTTGACGTTCGAGGTCGGGTACTCGTAGTCGATGTCGATCCCGTCGAACCCGTAGGTCCGCACCATCGCGACGGCCGAGGCCGCGAACGCGTCGTACTCGGCCTGCGTGTCCAGGGCGTAGAAGCCGCCCGAGGCGACCCGGTTGCCGTCGGCCCCGAAGTAGCCGCCCGTCTCGGCCCAGCCGCCGACCGACACGAGCGTCCGCACGCCGGGGTGCTGCTTCTTGAACTTGGTGAGCTGGTTGAAGTGGCCCTTGTAGGAAACCGTCGGGTCGAGCGCGTTCTCGGCCCCCGCGAACGTCAGGCCGGTCGCCTCGCTCGTCGCCGACTCGGCGTTGACCGAGATCTTCGAGTCCGGGCCGACGTGCGCGAACGCGTAGTTGATGTGCGAGAGCTTGGTCCAGGGGATGTCGCTCGCGAGGTACGCGGGGGTGCCGTTCGCCCCCGTGCGCCACGACGTGAAGTACCCGATCACGCGGCGATCGAGCCCGTTGGGGAGCTTCTCGCGACCGGCCTCGTCGTACACGTCGCAGTAGGGGACGTCGACGGTCTTGTTGACGGCGAGCCCGTCGGGACGGCACTTCTCCTGCGGGTTCGTCGAGATGGGCGTGCCGGGGTCGCCACCGGTCGGGTCGCCCGTGGGGTCGGTGCCGGTCGGGTCCGTCCCCGTCGGGTCGCCCGTCCCGCACGGCCCGACGACCTTCCACGCGCCCCACTGCTGCGTCCCGGGAACCTCGCCCTGGGTCCACCACGACGCCTTGTAGTTCGAGCCGGCGTACGACGCGGTCGCACCGCCCGTGTACGCCGACGACGCCACCCAGGCGGGCGCGCACGCCTCGGCCGCGAGCGCCACGGGTACCTGCACCGTCAGGGGTACTGCCACGACTGCCGTGGCGGCGGCTGCTGCGAGCCATCGCCTCACGGACCGTCTGCTTCGTTGCATGATCGACCCTCCCCAGCACGGCTGCGGCACCGTTGCCGCAGCATCGTGTGGGGCCACGCTAGGGCGGGTGCTCGGGGGTCCACATCAGGGTCTGCCACACGATCGCTACGTACGTGGTCCCCCGCACGAACGGTGGCCGGGCCCCCGAACGGCCGCCCCGGAGAGGCGGCCGGGCCGCCGTCGGGAGTCGCGACGGCGGCCCACCTGCGCGTCGACGTCGCGCAGGAGCGGTGCTATCCCGCGGGCAACCAGGTGCGGGCGGCGGTGACCAGCGCGGTCACGCCGATCCCGAGGGTCGGGTCGATGACCGGGGCGTAGTGGGGCGAGTGGTTGGAGGGCACCTTGAGGAGTGCGGGGTCGTTCATGTCCCCGGTCGTGAAGAGCGAGGGGTCGGTGCCGCCCAGGAGCCAGTAGGACAGCTTGGCGCCCGAGCTCGTCGCGAGGATGCCGACGTCCTCGCTGCCCGCACCGGCCCCGGGGTCCATGATCTTGTCCGGGCCGAGCCAGGCAGCGAACGCGTCGAGCGTCTTCGCGAGGGCGTCCGCGTCGTTCACGACGACGGGGAAGCGCTCGATCTCGGTGATCGTCGGCTCCTCGGGCGCCCCGGACGTCGCCGCCTCCCCGCGGACGATCCGCTCGACGCTGTCGAGGATGTGCTGGCGCGTGGCCTCGTCGTAGCTGCGGATGTTGAGCTGGAGCTCGGCCTCGCCGGGGATGACGTTCGCGGCGCTCCCGGCGTGCACGGACCCGACGGTCAGGACCGCGATCGAGGTGCTCGGGATCTCGCGCGAGATGATCGTCTGCAGGCGCAGGACGGTCGACGCGGCGATCACGACCGGGTCGACCGAGGACTGCGGCATCGACCCGTGCGCGCCCTTGCCGACGATGCGGATGCGCAGCGAGTCCGAGCCCGCGTACGACGCGCCGGCGTGCCCGGCGATCTTCCCGGCGGGCAGGGGGGCGACGTGCTGCCCGAGCACGACGTCGGGCTTCGGGAACCTGTCGAAGAGGCCGTCGTCGACCAGTGCCTGCGCCCCGGCGCCGAGCTCCTCGGCGGGCTGGAACACGAGCACGAGCGTCCCGGCCCAGCTCGCCTTGTCGTTCGCGAGGACCTCGGCCGCCCCGAGCAGGCACGTGGTGTGCAGGTCGTGGCCGCACGCGTGGTCGACCGGGACGGTCTTGCCGTTCGCGTCGGTCGCGGTCGCGGTGCTCGCGTAGTCGAGACCGGTGTCCTCCTTGACGGGCAGCGCGTCCATGTCCGCCCGGAGCAGCGCGGTGGGGCCCGTGCCGTTCTCGAGGAGACCCACGACGCCGGTCCGGCCGATGCCCGTGGTGACCTCGTACCCGAGCGCGCGGAGGCGTTCGGCCACGATCCCGGACGTGCGATGCTCCTGGAACCCGAGCTCCGGATGACGGTGGAGGTCCTTGTAGAGGTCGACGAGCGCCGGGTCGATCGGGACGTTCTCCTGAGCAGCCACGAGCATCTCCTGTCGCGAGGGTGTCCTCCACGGTCACACGCTCGCTGCCGGGCAGCCACCGGGACAGGTCCGCCGCACGCGCGCAGTGAAGGGGGTTCCTCACACGGCCCGACGGCGCCACGCGTCCGGGTGCACCCCGGAGGCTGGGAGAATGGTCGGGTGACGAACGGCCTCTTCGACCTGCCCGAGGGCACGCGTGTCCCACCCCGACGGATCGTCCTGCTGACGGGCCCGTCCGGCTCGGGGAAGACGTCGTTGACCCGTCGCCTGGGCCTGCCGGTCGTCGCGCTCGACGACTTCTACCGCGACGTCGACCACCCGGACATGCCCCACCGGTTCGGCATCGTCGACTGGGACTCGCCCGGGAGCTGGGACGGTGCCGGTGCCCTCGAGGCGCTGCTCTCGCTCGTCACGACGGGTCACTCGGACGTCCCGGTCTACGACATCCCGACCTCGCGCCGGACGGGCACGACCCACCTCGACGTCACGGGGTCACGGATCGTCATCGCGGAGGGGATCTTCGCTGCCGAGCTGGTCGACGCCTGCCGGGCCGAGGGCATCCTCGCGGACGCGATCTGCCTGCGCCGGCCGCGGCTCATGACGTTCTGGTTCCGGCTCCTCCGGGACCTCGGTGAGTCGCGCAAGCCGCCGCTCACTCTGCTGCGCCGCGGCTGGGGGCTGCTGCGCGACGAGCCGCGGCTCGTCCAGGGCTGGGTCGACAAGGGCTGCCGGACCGCGTCTCCCGGGCAGGCCGAGAGGGACGTCCGCGCGCTGCTCGCGGGCTGACCGGCTGCACCGGGCCCAGGGCTCCGCGACCGCCCGAGGCGCGATCCGCCGTCGGGCACGGGACGACCCGCGCGACGCGCCGCCGTAGCGCGGGACACCGGCAGACGCCGGAGACCCGAGAGGCCGCCCGACGGCGCGCGTGGCGTCGTCGGG
>NZ_JBHXBO010000270.1:0-5067 GCF_042726775.1 Oerskovia sp. NPDC060287 | reverse complement strand
TCGGGGCAGGGCGAGCCGGTGGACCGCGCGGGTGTGGGTGGAGCACGCGATGATGTGCTGGCCCCCGGTGGTGGTCAGGGTCCACGTGCAGGCCCTGCGCACGCTCGACCGCGTCGACCGACCCGCACACCGTCAACCAGTTGGCGAGCAGCAGGTGGCCCCCCTCGGTGAGCACGGACTCGGGATGGAACTGCACGCCGTGCAGCGGCAGGTCGCGGTGCTGCAGACCCATCACCACGCCGTTCTCGGTCGTCGCTGTGACGACGAGCTCGGCCGGGATCGTCCGGGGCACCACGGCGAGCGAGTGGTAGCGGGTCGCGGTGAAGGGCGAGGGGAGGCCGGCGAGCACGCCGAGGTCCCCGTGGACCACCGGGCTCGTCTTGCCGTGCATGAGCTCGGGGGCGTGCGTGACGGTCGCCCCGTAGACCTCGGCAAGAGCCTGGTGCCCGAGGCAGACACCCAGCATGGGCGTGCCGGACGCCGCGCACGCGCGGATCACGGCCTCGCTCTGCCCGGCCTCCTCGGGGGTGCCGGGGCCGGGGGAGACGAGCACGCCGTCGAACACACCGTCAGCGTCGCGGAACCGACCGTCCGCGCCCACGTCGGGGACCGCGTCGTTGCGCACGACCACGGTCCGCGCCCCGAGCTGGTTCAGGTAACCGACGATCGTGTAGACGAACGAGTCGTAGTTGTCGACGACGAGGATGCGGACCATCCCTTACCCACCTGTTCCTTCGGAAGTCGTTGCGTTGAAGCAGCCGGACGCCGCGCCGGGTGAGCGGCTCGTCCGGCGCGGCCGGACCCGGCCCCGCCTGCTCATCATTGTCCCTGCTGCGGGGTGCCGGCGGCTGCGTCCATGCGCGTGCTCACCGGCGGTCGGCACACGGGAAGCGAATCCCGTCGCCGTGTCCGACCCGGTCACGCGCCCTCGTCGGCCGAGCCGGCCACACGCGCGTACTTCAGGTCCGGCGCTCCCTCGAACACGGGCATGAGCAGCGAGTCGGACTTGTCGACCTTCCACCCCAGGCCGTACTCGTCCACGTACTGCTTGTAGATGTCGATCGCGTCGGAACGATCGAGCGCCTTCTGGAGCTGCACGGGGTCGCCCACCGCGGACACCGTGTAGGGCGGTGAGAACACCCGCCCGTGGAGGTTGAGCACGTTCCCCACGCACCGGAACGCGGTCGTGGGAGTGACGCGCTGGCCCTGGAGAGTCATCGCTTCGGCGCCTCCCGCCCAGAGCGCGTTGATGACCTCCTGCAGGTCCTGCTGGTGGACCACGAGGTCGTCCACGCGCGCCTTGGAGTGGTCCTGGGTCAACGGGGCGTCGTCGAGCGTGACGCTGAGCCCCGGCCCCGTCACCGCGACCGCCCCGGAGACGATCCCGGTGCGCTCGACGAGCTCAGGAGACTCGGTCTCCGTCTGGCCGGTACCGGCCGCAAGCCTCGACACCTCGACCTCGAGGCCGACGACCTTCTCGGTCATGTCCTCGACCCGACGCTCCTCGCTCTGCACCAGGTCGGTCAGGTTCTCGGGGTGGCGCCCTTCCTGGCCCTGCGCGAGGCGTGCGCTGGCCGAGAACATGAGCCCCGAGAGGCCGAGCACCAGGAGCACCGTGACGCTCGACCGGATACGACGTGCTCGTGTGGGCGGCCGGGTCGCAGCCGTGACCGCAGGCTCGCCGGCGGTGGAGCTCGGAGCATCCTCGGCTCCTGCGCCCCCCGTGTCGTGCGTCGCTCCGTGACGGCGATCCATCTGGCTCACTCCCGGCTCTCGTCCACCTGCCCGTGCACACGCTATTCTGTCCGCCCACTACGCTAGATGACGAATGGCGTCGCCGTTCACGACGTCGCGCAACGGCGCTTCGTCCCACCCGACACAGCTCCTGCACACGACTGGTGCCAGGAACACGCATCCCGAGGACAGGAGCCAGCTCTCGTGCCCGAGTCGAAGTCCCGTAAGAAGCCCGCCAAGGTCAAGGCCCCGCAGGTGAAGAAGCCTGAGACCGGCAACCCGCGCTGGCTGGTACCGACCATGCTGACCCTGATGCTCCTGGGCCTGGCATGGATCGTCATCTTCTACCTCACGAGCGGTGGCCTCGGCCTGCCGATCCCGGCGCTCCACAACTGGAACCTGGTGGTCGGGTTCGTCCTGATCATCGCCGGATTCGCGCTGACCACGCGCTGGAAGTAGTTCGCTCGACGACGTGGAGCCCCCCCACGTCGGGCGGGCTCGGTCCACGAGAGGGTGGGGTCCGCAGAGCTGCGGACCCCACCCTCTTGCGTGCGCGCGACGCGCCGAGGCGCGTGGGACGGACGGCTGTCCACAGATCCCCGACCTGTGGATAACTACATCGGTGTAGTTCCACACCTGTGAGTAACTCTGTGGATAACTATCCGAGATCGAGCAGTCTGCTCAGGACAGCACGAACTGTGGGGCCGAGCTGTACTTGAGGACGGTGACGATCACCAGGGTGACCGCGACCAGAACCGTGATGCCGATGCTCCACAGCCTGCGCCGTTCCTTGGGAGCGTAGGCGTACCCGGCCCCGAGGACGAGTCCCACGACGAGCCCGCCCAGGTGCGCCTGCCAGGCGATGTTGCTGACCATGAAGCCGATCGCGAAGTTGATCCCGATCAGGACGAGGATCTGGGCGGCGTTCCGACCCAGGCGCCTCAGGACCACGAGGATCGCACCGAAGAGCCCGAACACGGCCCCGGACGCACCGACGACCGGCGTGAACCACCCGCCGTCAGCCGTCGGCTGGGCGAGCAGCACGACCCCGACGGATCCTCCGACGGCCGCGAGGACGTACAGCGCGATGAAGCGCGCCCTCCCGAGCATCTGCTCGAGGAAGGGCCCGGTGATCCACAGCGCGTACATGTTGAACAGGATGTGGAAGACGCTCGTCGAGTGCAGAAAGGCAGCGGTGAGGAACCGGTAGGGCTGCACGTCACCGATGAACGGTGCGAACGCCAACCGCTGCGTCCACTCGCCCCCGGTGGCCAGCTGGAGCAGCCAGCTGACGACGCACAGCGCGATGATCGTCAGCGTGACGACCGGCCGCCCCGTACGGACGGTCCCGCCGAGGGCCGTCTTCGTCTGGGGCACCGCGCGGGCCTGTTCGCGCACGCAGTCGACGCACTGGACACCGACCGCCGCCGGGCGCTGGCACTCGGGGCAGGCGGGACGTCCACAGCGCTGGCAGCGGACGTACGAGACGCGGTCGGGGTGTCGGGGACACACCGGGGCCGGCTGCGCCGGCCCCGGTGTCCCGAAGGCGGGGACGGAGATGGTCAGTCCTCGATGGTGACCGAGGTGATGACGATGTCCTCGACCGGGCGGTCGCCCGGACGGGTCCGCGTCGCGTTGATCGCGTCCACGACCGCGCGGGACTCGTCGTCCACGACCTCGCCGAAGATGGTGTGCTTGCCGTTGAGCCACGGCGTGGGGACCGTCGAGATGAAGAACTGCGACCCGTTGGTGCCCTCGACCTCACCCGAGACCGGGTTGCGGCGCGACCCGGCGTTGGCCATGGCCAGCAGGTACGGGCGGTCGAACTGGAGCTCGGGGTGGATCTCGTCGTTGAACGTGTAGCCGGGACCACCCGTACCGGTGCCGAGCGGGCACCCGCCCTGCAGCATGAAGTCCTGGATCACGCGGTGGAAGATCAGACCGTCGTAGAACGGGTCGTTGCGCTCCGCGCCCGTGCGCGGGTCCGTCCAGGTCGTGGTGCCCTTCGCCAGACCGGTGAAGTTCGCCACCGTCTTGGGCGCGTGGTTCGGCAGGAGCTCGATACGGATGTCACCAGCAGTGGTGTGGAGGGTTGCGAACATGCCCCCATTCTCACACGGTCGCCTGTACCCCCGCCCTGTCGCTCGGCTCGTGTCCCGCACCACGGCGCGCTTGCCTCGCGAGCCCCCGGGCACGGTGGCAGAGTGGAGTTCCAGCGCCTACAGCCCGCACCACGAACACCTGGAGTCTCCATGTCCGACCGAACCCGCCGTTCCGCACGCGCCGTGACCGACACGATCGATACCGAGAAGCTCAAGGATCAGGCCGCTGAGGTCGCTGCGCTCGTCGGAGAGGCCGGCGCCAAGGCGCAGACGACCGCGGTCCAGCTCGCCGACCAGGCCAAGGAGGCCGCCGGTCAGGCCAAGGAGTGGGGCAGCCCCAAGGTCGAGGCGTTCGTCGAGTGGCTGACGCCTCGCGTCGAGAAGGCATGGCAGGACAGCGTCCAGGCCGCCGCACCACGCGTGGAGAAGGCGGCAGGGAAGGCGGCGCCCGCGATCGACACCGCGCACGACAAGCTCGTCGACGAGGTCCTGCCCAAGATCGTGGCGAGCTTCAACGCAGCGGCCGCGGCCGCAGCAGACGCTGCGTCCCGCGCGGCGGACGCGGCGGCGGCCGCCACGGCCGACTCCGCCGCCACCACCGAGACCCTGTCCAAGAAGGCCGCGAAGAAGGCTGCCAAGGCAGCGAAGAAGGGCATCGACGCCTCGGCCGCATCGGCCAAGAAGGCCGCCAAGGCTGCGCCCGCCAAGCTCACGGCGGCTGCTGAGGCCGCGGACCCGCAGAAGAAGAGCAAGGCTCTGTGGTGGGTCGTGGGTGGCATGACCGCGGCCGGGGGCGCCTACGTGCTGTGGCGCCGTGCCCAGCCGACCACCGACCCGTGGGCCGAGCCCTGGGACCAGGTCCCTGCCTCGACCTTCGACGACGCACGGGCAGCCGTGGGCAACGCCGCCGAGGCGGTCGGCGAAGCGGCCGGTGCTGCCGTCGCGAAGGGTCGCGAGACGGGCGAGAAGGTCCAGGGTGCCGTCGCCGACGCAGGGGACAAGATCTCCGGCAAGGTCCAGGACGCCGTGACCGATGCCAAGGAGGCCACGCGCAAGGCGACCGGACGTGCCAAGGACGCGGCGTCGTCGGGCACCGACGAAAGCACCGAGGGCGACGACAAGAAGCCGACGGCCTGACACCTGCGAGAGAACGTGAGGGGCTCGTCCGGTCTCGCCGGGCGGGCCCCTCTCAGGTATGCCGCTGCCTCCGGGCGACCGAGACGTCCGGATA
>NZ_JBHXBO010000269.1:0-5084 GCF_042726775.1 Oerskovia sp. NPDC060287 | reverse complement strand
ACCGCTTGCCCTCGTAGATGCAGTCCACCGGACACTCCTCGATGCACGCCTTGTCCTTCACGTCCACACAAGGCTGAGCAATCACGTACGTCACGGCGGAAGTCCTTTTCGTCGGGGCCGGAGGGCGTCACCCGGCTCCCCCCAGGTTATCGCCCCCACGAGGCGCGGCAGACCGCTTCTCACCTGCTAATACGGCGAGATCTCGCGGTTCGCCGGGTCTCCCCGGAGCGGGCGGGCGCCCTCAGAGGAGGCGCCGCGCCGCGGCCCATCGCGTGAGCTCGTGGCGCGAGGACAGCTGCAGCTTGCGGAGCACCGACGACACGTGGGTCTCGACCGTCTTGACCGAGATGAAGAGCTCGGAGGCGACCTCACGGTAGGCGTAGCCACGCGCGATGAGTCGCATGACCTCCTGCTCGCGGGCCGAGAGCCGGTCGAGCTCGTCGTCGGCCACGGCGACGTCGGCCTGCCCGGTGCCGAACGCGTCGAGCACGAACCCTGCGAGCCGCGGGGAGAAGACCGCGTCGCCGCTCGCGACCTGGACGACCGCGCCCGACAGGTCGGGGCCAGAGATCGCCTTGGTCACGTAGCCGCGGGCACCGGCCCGGATGACCGCGACGACGTCCTCGGCGGCGTCGGACACCGACAGGGCGAGGAACCGCGTGGACCCCAGGAGGTCGGAGCAGCGCGTGATGACCTCGGCCCCTCCGCCGCCGTTGCCGCCCGGCAGGTGCACGTCGAGCAGGACGACAGGAGGCCGCAGGGCACGGATGGCCTCGACGGCGCCGTCGACGCTGTCGGCCTCGCCCACGATGTCGACACGACCGTCGAGGCTCGCACGCACCCCCGCACGGAACATGTGGTGGTCGTCGACGAGGACGACCGGGACGGGCGCGCCCGGGAGCGTGGTCGGCTCGGGGTTCGGGATGGTGGTCACGTGCGCTCCTGGGTCGTGCGGGCGATGGGCTCGGGCTGCTGCGCGGGTCCCGTGGAGGGCATCGGTGCAGGCTGCGACCCGTTCCGGGCCGGCCCGACGGGCGTCGTGCCCGCGTCGGGCTCCCCCGGCATCCTAGGTCCGGGCGCTGCCGCGCCGGCCGGCGCAGCCGCCGGCTCGCCCTCGGCCTCGGCGGCGCGGGGCACCTTGAGGCGCACCTCGGTCCCCCAGCCCGGCCTCGACACGACCTCCGCCTGCCCGCCGCGCCTCGTCACGCGCCCGATGATCGACTCGCGCACGCCGAACCGGTCCTGGGCGATGTCCTTCATCTCGAAACCGTCGCCGCGGTCGCGCACGAACACCTCGACCATGTCGTCGGACACCTCGAGGTAGACCGAGACGGGCGGGCGGCCGTGCGCGACGGCGTTGACGAGCGCCTCGCGCGTGGCCTGGAGGAGCGCCGTGGTCTCGTCGGTCGGCACGCAGTCCCCCACGACGACGACGTCGACGACGACCGCGGCCGTCCCGGCCGAGCCGCCGTCTCCGACGGTCCCTGCGGCACTCATGCCCGCGGTGCTCGCCGCACCCGCCGCGAGCCGCCAGCTCTGGCGGTCCTCGACCTCGCCCACGAGCGTCCGGAGCTCGGCAGCGAGCGACGTACCAGGAGCCGGTCGATCGTTGTACAGCCACTCGCGGAGCTCGCGCTCCTGGGCACGCGCGAGGCGTGCCACGGTGTCCGCGTCGGCCGCACTGGCCCGGATGAGCGCGAGCGTCTGCAGGACCGAGTCGTGCAGGTGGGCCGCGATGTCCGCCCGCTCGGCCTCCCGGGCTCGGGCCGCACGCTCGTCACCCAGCTCGCGCACGAGCCTCAGCCACCACGGCGCGAGCACGATCGCCGCGCCCGCGAGCACCGCGAGCGACGCGACGGTCGCCCGGACCATGTCCGAGGCCGTCGAGTCCTGGCCCACCAGGAGCAGGACCCCGACCAGGACCAGGGCCAGCCCGCCCGCGAGCCGCAGCACCCCGGCGGGTGTCCGCCCTCCCGCGCGCGAGAGCCAGCGCCCCCGCTGCGCGGCGTCGAGCTGAGACCACGCGAGGGCGGTCCCCGCGAGCGCGATGAGCACCGGCAGGACCCACGAGACCTCGACGTCGACGCCGGCACGCGCTGCCACCAGGACCGCGGCACCGCTCAGCAGGACCACGCCGATCGCGACGTCGCGCACCGGGAGCTTGCGTACGCGCCCCTGCAGGCGGGGCGCGATCCGCCGGAGCGAGGTGGGACGCTCCTCGTCCGCGGCCTGCGCCGGGTCGCCCACGGGCACCGTGACCCAGAGGAAGACGTACAGGACGATCCCCGCGCCGCCCGCGAGGGCGAGCAGGACCATCACGAAGCGCATCGCGCCCACGGGCAGGTCGAGGTGCAGCGCCAGCCCTCGGCACACGCCACCGACCCAGCGCCCCTGCTCGGGGCGCCGGAGCGGGAGCCGTCTGGCTGGTTGCGCGGTCTGTGTCACCCTCTGATGGTCACACGTCCTGACGCCCTCACCGGGCGAAACGCCCCCTTGGTCCCTTCCCTGACCAGAAGATCAGGGTCGCGCGGCACGGGATTCAGGGTCGGCTCAGGGGAACACCCGATACCGGCCGGCCGCTGCGCGCGTCAGGCTGGAGCCATGAACACCGAGGACACCTCCCCAGAACCGCCGGCCGGGAGCTCCGCACCGACCGGGGCGGCCCAGCAGACCGCCGGCACGCCCTTCTCCGCGAACGGTCCGGCCCCGGCAGGGCCTGAGGGCCCGCCGACCCCGTCCACCGGGATGGACAGCTTCTTCGACGCCGTCCGACGTCTCGGCATCTCCCGCTCGGACGACCGCTGGATCGGTGGCGTCGCCGGCGGGATCGCCGACCGGTTCGGGATCGACCCCCTGATCGTGCGTGGTCTCCTCGTCGTCTCGGTCTTCCTCTCGGGAGCCGGCCTCGTCCTGTACGGCGTCGCCTGGGCTCTCCTCCCCGAGGCCCGCGACGGCCGCATCCACCTGCAGCAGACGGTCCGCGGCGACTTCGACGTCGCGATGCTCGGTGCGGCCGCGACGACGATCGTCGGCCTGAGCTGGAGCACCGGCTGGTCGTCCTGGTGGCACTTCGCAGGGCTCGAGTGGCTCAACGGGCTGTTCTGGACCGCCGCGGTGATCGTCGTGATCGTGCTGGTCGTCAACCGTCGCAACGACAAGCGGGCCGCGTACACCGCGGCCCAGCACACGCAGCAGCAGGCCCCGCCGGTCGCCCAGCCCGGCCAGCCCTACCCCGCGCAGCCGTTCGGACCGGGCGGCGCGCCGTCCCCGCAGGGCCACCAGGGGAACGCCTGGCAGCACGGCCGCCCCGGCCAGCCCACGCAGGCCCGCCCCCCGTACGGACCTCCCGCGCCGGGCGCCGCACCCGCACCCGGGGTGACGTACCCCGCGACCCCCGCGGCGCCGTCGGGCCCCGCGTACACCGCCTCCGCTCCCCTGCCCCCGCAGGCCTACGCGGGCCAGCGCCCCACGCCGCCCGTCCCGCCCCAGGCCTACGCCGCCCAGCAGGCCGCAGCCCAGCAGGCGGCGCGGGCCCAGGAGCAGGCGCGTCGCCAGGCCCAGCGCGAGGCGGACCGCCTGCGCCGGGTCGAGGAGCAGCGCGCCCGCGCCGCCCGGCGGCCCCGCGGCCCCGGGACCGCGATCGTGGGGATCACGCTCGGCGTGAGCCTGCTCGGCGCAGCGGTCCTCATGCTGCTCGAGCGTCGCGACGTGATCGACGTGCCGTTCTTCTACACGTGGATCGGCGCGACGATCATCCTCCTGGGCCTCGGTGTCGTGATCTCGGGCCTCCGCGGTCGCACGAGCGGAGCCCTGGGCGGCCTCGCGATCGTCGCGACGATCATCGCGCTCCCGATCGCCGGCTGGAACTCGGTCGATCGCTTCGACGTGAACCTCCAGGGCCGCGCGTCGGACTCGACCTACACGGTCACCTCGGTCCAGGACGCCGAGAACGGGTTCGCCTTCACGTTCGGTGACCCCGTCGTCGACCTGAGCCGGCTCGACCTGAGCACTGTCGGTGAGGACCCGGTCGTCGTGCCCGTCGACCTGCGCGCCGGGGACCTCACCGTGATCGTCCCCTCGGGCGTCCCGGTCGAGGCCGAGGTCCGCGTCCTCGCGGGCAACGCGACCTGGACCGTCGACGGCGAGCGCCGCAGCATCAACGGCGTCAACACCCGCCCGCACACCTTCACCACCGACTCCGTCTCCGACGGCGCCGACCCCGTGCTCCTGCTCGAGGTCGACGTCGCCGCGGGAGACGTCACCATCCGGGAGGAATCATGACCACCGAGAAGAACCCCTACGAGTCCGACGACCACGACGAGACTCAGGCCCTCCCCCCGGTCGACCCGACGATCGAGCTCGCGGCCATGCCGGGCGAGGCCCCGGGCTCCGAGGCCGAGGAACAGGACGAGGACCGGCCCGAGGCACCGGCAGAGGCCGGCGTGCTCGCGTCCGAGGACACCTCGACCGACCCCGACGCGACCCAGGTCCTGGAGGCGGTCGCTCCGTCCGAGGCCGACCTGGCCGACGAGATCTTCCGGACCGAGGCGACCCAGGCGCTGCCCGTCGCCGAGCCCACCCAGGCTCTCCCGGTGACTCCCCCGACCCAGGCGCTGCCCGTCTGGGAGGCCGCGCCGACGCACACGCAGGCCTACCCCGTGCAGGACGCGCCGGTCGACCCCGAGCCCGCCGCCGCGAGCGTGCCGGCACCGGTCCCCGCTCCGGCGGTGGCGACGCCCGCTCCCGCGGTCGACCCGGCAGCGCAGTGGAACACCACGGCGCAGCAGAAGGCGAACCTCGCCCCGGGCGGCCCCGTCCCCGGCGAGGACCCGCGCAACCGGGGCCTGCGCGTGGGCACGGTCGTGTGGGGTTTCGTCATCGTCGCGGTGGGCGCGGGCATCCTCGCCCTGGCCCTCGGTGCGACGTACGACCTGGACGTCGCCCTCATCGCCCTGCTGAGCGTCGCGGGCCTGGTGCTCGTGGTCGGCTCGATCGCGTCGAGCGCACGTCGCAACGCCCGGGAGAGAGCTCACCGGTGACTCACCTTCCGTGAGTGGGTGGTTCGGCTGCGACACGCCGGACGT
>NZ_JBHXBO010000268.1:0-5105 GCF_042726775.1 Oerskovia sp. NPDC060287 | reverse complement strand
GTACGTACCCACGTACCGGGGGCGCGGTGCTTCGCGGACGCAGCACGGTCCTGCTCCTGACGGAGCGGGCCACGCGTCGTACGGTGGAGACGTGAGCGACAAGGTGCCGATGGTCCCCGTGGAGGTCCTCGGCGTGCGCCAGCAGCAGGGCGCGGGTCAGGAGATCGTCGTCCTCCTTCTCGACCCGGCGGCCGAGCTCGTGGTGCCGATCATCATCGGGCCACGGGAGGCGAGCGCGATCGCGATGGCCCAGGCCCACCTGAGCGCGCCGCGGCCCATGACGCACGACCTCCTGAGGAACGTCCTGGACGCGCTCGACGTCGAGCTCACGCGTGTCGAGATCGTGGCCCTCGACGACGGGATCTTCTACGCCGAGATGGTGCTGGGAACAGGGGTGCGCGTCGACGCGCGAGCGTCGGACGCGATCGCCGTCGCGGTGCGGACCGGGAGCCCCGTGCTGTGCTCGGCGGAGATCGTGGCACTCGCGGGCGTCGAGCTCGTCGACGGCGAGCAGCAACGGGAGATGGAGCGGTTCCGCGATTTCCTGGATCACGTGACACCCGAGGACTTCGGTCCACCCGAGGAAGGGGAAACGCCCGAAACCCCCGAAAGGGACGCGTGACATTCAGGCTTTACCTGAGACAATAGGCGCACAAGCGTCTATTTTGGACACTCAATCTCGACCTGAGGTCTGGGAAGGGTTCGCCGGGCCAGGGGAGGCCTCCAGGGCCTCCCGGTCACCTGCGACACGCCCGGACTTCGGAGGCTCAGTCGTTGACGGCCTCCGGTCACGGGCCTAGCGTGGAGTCCACATCACCCTTGGAGGCACAGTGAACAGCAGCGGTGGAGCCAGCGCGGAGCCGGGTGCTCCCGTTCCCCATGCGGCACAGGGCCTGCTGTTCGGTGAGGACATCACCGAGCACGACACGAACACCGGGTACCGCGGGCCGACGGCCTGCCGTGTCGCCGGCATCACCTATCGCCAGCTCGACTACTGGGCGCGCACGGGGCTCGTCGAGCCGACGGTCCGTCCCGCCAGCGGTTCGGGCACCCACCGTCTCTACGGCTTCCGCGACATCCTCGTCCTCAAGATCGTCAAGCGACTCCTGGACACCGGGGTCTCCTTGCAGCAGATCCGCACCGCGGTCGACCACCTGCGCGAGCGCGGAGTCGAGGACCTCGCGCAGATCACGCTCATGAGCGACGGCGCGAGCGTCTACGAGTGCACCTCGCCGGACGAGGTCGTCGACCTCGTCCAAGGTGGGCAGGGTGTCTTCGGCATCGCGGTCGGCCGGGTCTGGCGCGAGGTCGAGGGCACGCTCAGCGAGATGCCGACCGAGTCCCTCGCGGACACCGAGGACGCCCCCAGCAGTCCTACGCAGGACGAGCTGGCGCTGCGCCGTCGGGCACGAACAGCGGGCTGAACCCAGGTCGCTCACACCCTCCGACGAGCCCCGTCCTGCCTCCGCAGGGCGGGGCTCGCCCGTGTCGCAGGCCACATTCGCGGCCGCTCGCGACGTCCTGGTGCCCGAACCGTGAAGAAGCCGTGCGAAGATCGCCTGTGGGCGTCCCGGCTCGTGCCGGAGCGACGCCCGTGACGAGCGGGTGCGTGGACCTCTTCTCGCGACGGTCCCGTACCCGACCCACGATGACGGATGGGGTACTTGGTGTTCTCGAAAGTTCTGGTCGCCAACCGCGCGGAGATCGCGGTCCGGGCGTTTCGCGCAGCGTACGAGCTCGGCTCCCGGACGGTGGCCGTCTTCCCCTACGAGGATCGAAACTCCGAGCACCGGCTGAAGGCCGACGAGGCGTACCGGATCGGCGAGGAGGGGCACCCCGTCCGGGCCTACCTCGACATCGAGGAGATCGTGCGCGTCGCCAAGGATGCGGGCGCCGACGCGATCTACCCCGGTTACGGCTTCCTCTCGGAGAACCCGGACCTGGCCCGCGCCTGCAAGGAGGCCGGCATCGCGTTCGTGGGACCGCCCGCCGAGGTCCTCGAGCTCGCGGGCAACAAGGTCCGCGCGCTCAAGGCGGCGCGCGAGGCAGGGATCCCGGTCCTGGCGTCGAGCGAGCCCTCGTCGGACATCGACGAGCTCATCGCCGCCGCCGACGAGATCGGTTTCCCGATCTTCGCCAAGGCCGTCGCGGGCGGTGGGGGGCGCGGCATGCGTCGCGTCGACCGCCGTGAGGACCTGCCCGAGGCGTTGGCCGCCGCGATGCGCGAGGCCGACGGCGCGTTCGGCGACCCGACCATGTTCCTCGAGCAGGCGGTCCTGCGCCCGCGTCACATCGAGGTGCAGATCCTCGCCGACGGCCAGGGCAACGTCGTGCACCTGTACGAGCGCGACTGCTCGGTCCAGCGGCGCCACCAGAAGGTCATCGAGATCGCCCCCGCGCCCAACCTGGACCCCGCGGTCCGTGAGGCGCTGTGCGCCGACGCCGTGAAGTTCGCGCGCTCGATCGGGTACCAGAACGCCGGGACGGTCGAGTTCCTGCTCGACACCGTGGGCGAGCGCGCGGGCCAGCACGTGTTCATCGAGATGAACCCGCGCATCCAGGTCGAGCACACCGTGACCGAGGAGGTCACGGACATCGACCTGGTCTCCTCGCAGATGCGCATCGCCGCGGGGGAGTCGCTCGAGGACCTCGGCATCCGCCAGGAGGACGTCCACGTGAACGGCGCGGCCCTCCAGTCCCGCATCACGACCGAGGACCCCTCCAACGGATTCCGCCCCGACACGGGCCGGATCGTGGCCTACCGCTCGCCGGGCGGTGCGGGCGTCCGTCTCGACGGTGCCACCGCGACCGCCGGTTCGGAGATCTCGGGCCACTTCGACTCGATGCTGGTCAAGCTCACGTGCCGCGGGCGGGACTACCCGACGGCCGTGCGGCGCGCGCGCCGAGCCCTCGCGGAGTTCCGCATCCGCGGCATCCGCACCAACATCCCGTTCTTGCAGGCAGTCCTGTCGGACGCGGAGTTCATCGCGGGGAACCTGTCGACGTCGTTCATCGACGAGCGCCCCGAGCTGCTCGCGGCGCGCGAGAGCGCGGACCGCGGCACCAAGATCCTGAGCTACCTGGGCGACGTGACCGTCAACCGTCCGCACGGGACGGGTCCCGGCGGGATCGACCCCGCCGCCAAGCTTCCCGCGATCGACCTCTCGGTCGCTCCTGTCCCCGGCAGCCGTCAGCAGCTCCTGGAGCTCGGCCCCGAGGGCTTCGCCCGGGCGCTGCGCGCCGAGACCGCGGTCAAGGTCACCGACACGACGTTCCGCGACGCCCACCAGTCGCTGCTCGCGACGCGCGTCCGCACGCACGACCTGGTCACGGTCGCCCCCTACGTGGCGCGCACGACACCGCAGCTCCTGTCGGTCGAGGCGTGGGGCGGGGCGACGTACGACGTCGCGCTGCGTTTCCTCGGCGAGGACCCGTGGGCCCGGCTCGCGGCACTGCGCGAGGCGATGCCCAACGTCGCGCTGCAGATGCTCCTGCGCGGCCGCAACACCGTGGGCTACACGCCGTACCCCACCGAGGTCACCGAGGCGTTCGTCCGCGAGGCCGCGGCCACCGGGGTCGACATCTTCCGCATCTTCGACGCCCTCAACGACGTCGAGCAGATGCGCCCCGCGATCGACGCGGTGCGAGCGACGGGGACCGCGGTCGCCGAGGTCGCCCTGTGCTACACGGGCAACCTGCTCGACCCGGCCGAGTCCCTGTACACGCTCGACTACTACCTCGAGCTCGCCGACCGCATCGTCGACGCCGGGGCGCACGTCCTGGCGATCAAGGACATGGCCGGCCTGCTGCGTCCTGCGGCTGCCGCTCGCCTCGTCACGGCCCTCCGGGAGCGCTTCGACCTGCCCGTGCACCTGCACACGCACGACACCTCGGGCGGGCAGATGGCGACCCTCATGGCAGCGGTCGCCGCGGGCGTCGACGCCGTGGACGTCGCGAGCGCCGCGATGGCGGGCACCACGAGCCAGCCCTCGATGTCCGCCCTGGTCGCGGGCCTCGAGCACACCGAGCGCGACACGGGCCTCTCGCTGCGTGCGGTGTGCGACCTGGAGCCCTACTGGGAGGCCGTACGCCGCCTCTACGCGCCGTTCGAGTCGGGGCTGTCGAGCCCGACGGGGCGCGTGTACGAACACGAGATCCCCGGCGGCCAGCTCTCGAACCTGCGCCAGCAGGCCATCGCGCTCGGCCTGGGGGACCGGTTCGAGCAGATCGAGGCGACGTATGCCGCGGCCGACCGCATCCTCGGCCGGCTCGTGAAGGTGACCCCGTCGTCCAAGGTCGTGGGCGACCTGGCGCTGCAGCTCGTGGCGCGCGGCGCAGACCCGGCCGACTTCGCCGAGAACCCTCAGGACTACGACATCCCGGACTCGGTCATCGCGTTCCTGGGCGGCGAGCTGGGCGACCCGCCCGGCGGGTGGCCCGAGCCGTTCCGCAGCAAGGCTCTCGCGGGCCGGGTCGTGCGCAACGCGGTCACGCCCCTCACGGTCGAGGACCAGGCGGACCTCGACGGGGACTCGGACGCGCGCCGCAACCGGCTCAACCACCTGCTCTTCGCCGGCCCGACCAAGGAGTACGAGGCGTCACGGGCCGCGTTCGGCGACGTGTCGGTGCTGGGTACGCAGGCGTACCTGTACGGCCTGACGCCCGGCGAGGAGGTCGAGGTCTCGCTCGGCCGCGGCGTCAAGCTCCTGGTGGGGCTCGAGGCGGTCGGCGAGCCCGACGAGCGCGGTCGCCGGACCGTGATGTTCACCCTCAACGGTCAGCTGCGCCCGCTCCAGGTGCGCGACCGGTCGATCGAGGTCGACTCGTCGTTGGCGGAGAAGGCCGACCCCGGATCGCCCGGGCAGATCGCCGCGCCGTTCGCCGGCGCTGTGACGCCCGTGGTCCACGAGGGCGAGGTGGTCGAGGCCGGGCAGACCGTCGCGACGGTCGAAGCCATGAAGATGGAGGCCGCGATCACGACGCCCGTCGGGGGCACGGTGCAGCGCGTCGCGATCGGTGCGGTCCAGCAGCTCGAGGGCGGGGACCTGGTCCTGGTCGTCGTCTGATCCGGAGGTCGGCCGCGGGCCGGTGCGGGAGCGTCACGC
>NZ_JBHXBO010000267.1:0-5124 GCF_042726775.1 Oerskovia sp. NPDC060287 | reverse complement strand
TGATCGCGGGGGCCCTGCACAAGCCGGGGTCCAAGCTCTTCGGCTGTGCCCCGCGCTGGGGGGGGAGCCACCTCCTGCCCGAGGGCCCCCCCCCCCCTCGCGCCCCCCCCCCACCCGGGGCGTGGCCGCCTGTGCGTCGGCACGCGATGTGGCACCGAATGCCACGTTGACGGCCGTCCAGGAAGAATCCGCCACGACGAACTGGACGGGCGTCCACTTTCACCCGGTGTCGCTCCCTCACAGGTTTGACGAACGGTAGAAGACCTTGCAGAATCATCTCTGACGGTGCGTATCGCCTGCCCCCTGCGCGGTGCGCACCGTCCTCACACTTTCTCGGCCCGTTCTCGGTGCGCAATGGCGCTCACAGCGAGTTCACAGGAGCCGGACTTCTTCCCGATCAATGGCCCTGGTGGCCCGTCTCGTCGCCCCGAGCAACCCGAAACGGCCGCTCACGGCGTGCCGGTGCTGGTTCCGTCACCCGTGACGGTTAGCGTTCCAGAGTGAACGCAGCCGCCCGCACCTCATCTGCCCACGAGTCCGTGGCCGATCCCGCTCGGCCGCTCACCGACCAGACCGCGCCCGACGGCGCATCAGCCGGTGCCTCGCCGAACGGAGCCGACGGCACGCCCGTCGCGTCGCCACCGGTGCTCGTCGAGCCCCCCACGACCGCCGAGCTCGTCGAGGACGCGGTCCGGTCCTGGCGAGCCTCGCTCGTCGAGCTCGCGGGTGGTTCCTCGCTCGCGGACATCGGGCTCCTGGGTGACGCCGTCATCGACCTCACCGCCGCCCACCCGTCAGGGGTCGCACAGCTCTTCGCCGGTCGTCCGACCCGGTTGTCCAACCTCTTCCGTGAGGGCGCGTCGCTGCCAGCCGCGCGCCGCAGGGCCCGTGCCGTGGTCGTCCGGTCGCAGGAGCACGCCCAGCGCTACGGCGTCGCCCCGACCTACCTCGCGATCGGCGTCACGACCTGGACCGAGGAAGAGCCCTCCCGGCTCCCCACCGACGACGTCGCAGCGCTCGCGCACGTCGCCGGCTCGACGCACGGCCGGACCATCGACGGTGCGACCGGCCTGCCGGCCGACCCCGCGGACCCGGCCCACGAACCGTCGGCGACCGACCCGGCCCAGACCCCCCAGGGCGACCACGACGCCACCGCGAGCACGACGCGCGGGGCGAGCGGCGCCGTCGGGCCCGACGGCGGCACCGCGAGCCCGGCCGGCGAGGCCCCTGCGCCCGACCCGAGCCTCCCGCGCACGGTGCGCGCCCCGGTCCTGCTGCGACCGCTCACGCTCACCCCGCGCGGCGACAGCGAGACCGACTACGACCTGACGCTCGAACCGACCGTCGAGATCAACCCCTTGCTCGCTCGCACGCTGCGCGCCCACGGCGGGCTGATCGACCCCGTGACGCTCGCTCGCAGCGCGTTCACGCCCGCAGGCTTCGACCCCTCGGACGCGCTCGCGCGGATCACGGCCGTGGGCCGGGCGGTGCTCGGCGACTTCGAGATGACCCAGCGCGTGCTCGTCGGGACCTTCGTCCACCCCGGCCAGGTGCTCGTCGACGACCTCGACGAGCTGGCCTCCGGGCTCGAGAGGCACGAGGTCGTCGCGGCGCTCGCCGGCTCCGACGAGGCCGCGACCGCGCTCGAGCGCGAGCTCCCGACCCCGCGCGTCGGGGACGCGGACCCCACCCAGGAGCGCGGCGTGGGCGACCTCGACCCCGCCCAGCGCCACGTGATCGACACCCTCGCGACCGGCAGCCACCTGTTCGTCGACGCTCCCGCAGGGTCCGACGTCGCGGGCACCCTCGCGGCCGTCGTGGCCGAGGCGGCAGCCAGCGGGCGGAGCATCCTGTACGTCCCCGGGCACCGCCGGGCGGCGGACTCGCTGACCCACCGGCTCGAGACGCTCGGCCTGGACGGTCTGATCCTCGACATCGAGCCCGAGCCGACGTGGCGGGCCACGGCCTCGCACCGACTGCTCTCGGCCATGGCCGCGGAGGCCGAGGTCGTGGACACCGACGCGGTCGCCCGCGTGCGCGACGGGCTGCTGGGAGCACGCGCCCAGCTCTCGGGCTACGTCGAGTCGCTGCACCTGGTGCGCGAGCCCTGGGGGGTGTCCGCGTACGCGGCCCTGCAGGCGCTCGCACGCCTCACCGCGCAGCGCCCTGCGCCCGCGACGACCGTCCGCCTCGGACCCGAGGTCACGCTCCGCATCGGTGCCGAGCGCCGTGGCGAGCTCGCGGCGCGCCTCGAGGGCGCGGCCGACGTCGGCGCGTTCACGCTCCGTTCGACGTCCACCCCCTGGTTCGGTGCGGACATCACGAGCACCGAAGGCGCCCAGGACGCGCTGGTCCGGGTCGAGCGGCTCACGGGCCGGACCCTGCCCGAGCTCCGCGAGCAGGTCGAGTCGGTCGCCCGGACCACGGGCCTGACACCCGCCACGTCGGTCCGCCAGTGGGGCGAGCAGCTCACGATGCTCGGCGGGATGCGCGGCACCCTCGACGCGTTCCAGCCCCTGATCTTCGAGCGCACGGCGACCGACCTCGTCGAGGCCACCGGCACGCGCCAGTGGCGCGCGGACAACGGGATCGACATGGGGTGGGCCCACCGGCGGCGGCTGCGCAAGCAGGCCAAGGACATGCTCCGCCCCGGGGTCCGGGTCGCCGACCTCCACGCGGCTCTCGTCGAGGTCCAGGCGCAGCGTGCGGTCTGGCAGGCGCAGTGTCCCCGCGGTGGCTGGCCCACCCTCCCGGAGGGGCTCGCCGCGATCGAGGACACGTTCGAGGCGGTGCGTCTCGACCTCGAGTATCTCGACCCCGTCCTGTCCACGACTCCCGTCGGCTCGGACCTGATGGACCTTCCCCTCCCCGAGCTCGCGGCACGTCTCGCGAGCCTGAGCGAGGAGAAGGACGCCCTCGAGCACCTGCCGGCGCGCACCGCGGCACTCCGGTCGCTGCGAGACGAGGGGCTCGGCGATCTCCTCGACGACCTCTCGGCCCGCCGGGTCGAGAAGGAGCTCGTGGGCCCCGAGCTCGACCTCGCGTGGTGGAGCTCGGTGTTCGAGCAGATCCTCGCGCAGGACCCTGCGCTGGCCGGGCAGGACGGTGCGGGCCTCGAGGCTCTCGCGGGCCGGTTCCGCGAGCTCGACCGGACCCACATCACGGCGCTCTCGGCCCCTGTGCGGGTCGCGGTGCGAGAGCACCTCGGCGGTGCGATGCGTGATCACCGGTCCGAGGCGGAAGCCTTGTTCACCGAGCTCCTGGAGGGGCGGCTCACGAGCCTGCGCGACGCGCACGAGCTCTACCCCGAGGTCCTGCGCCGGTTGCGCCCGTGCGTCGTCGCCTCACCCACGCTCGTGCCGCACCTGTTCACCCCGGCGCGCACGGTCGACCTCGTGATCCTCGACGCCGTGCAGCACCTGCCTGTCGAGCTCGTGCTGTCGGCGCTCGCCCGTGGCCGTCAGGTCGTCGTCGTCGGGGACCCGCGCGCGGCGTCCGGGTCGACGGTCAAGGAGCTCGCCGCGGTCCTGCCCACGGTCGCGCTGTCGGCGGGCGGCGCTCGACGCGACCCGTACCTCACGGCCTTCCTGGTCGCGCACGGGTACGCGGGCGTGCTCCGCCCGAGCCCCCTGCCGCGGGCCGAACCACTGGTCCATCTCGACCTGGTCGACGGCGCCGGGATGCCGGACCCGACGTCGGGCGCGGTCGAGAGCACGCAGGCCGAGGTCGACCGGGTCGTGGAGATCGCGATCGAGCACGCCATGACGCGCCCCGAGGAGTCGCTCGCGATCGTCACGGTGAGCGCGGTGCACGCCGACCGGATCCGGGACGCGCTGCTCGCCGAGGTCCGGCAGAACCCAGCCCTCGCCGCGTTCTTCTCGGGTGCGCGGGCCGAGCCGGTCGTGGTGGCCGAGGTCTCGGGGGTCGCGGGGCTCGCGCGCGACGCGATCGTCCTGTCGGTCGGCTACGGCCGCACCCCGCACGGGCGGGTCCTGCACCGGTTCGGTGTGCTGAACGCTGCGGGTGGGGACGCGATGCTCCTCGACACGCTGGGGTCGGCGCGTCGTCGTCTGCACGTGGTCACGTGCTTCACCGCGGCCGACCTCGATCCCGAGAGGCTGCGTGGGCACGGTGCGAAGCTCCTCGCGGAGGTGCTGGACCTCGCCGAGCAGCGCAACGGTCGCGCGGACCAGGTCACCCTGGGCAACGGTGTGGACGTCGGGGGGAACCCGGACCGCCTCGTGATCGACCTGGCCGAGCGCCTGTGGCGTGCGGGCCTCGTGGTCGAGACCGACTACGGCGTGGCCGGCGGCGACCGGATCCCGCTGGTCGTGGGGCACCCTGACATCCCGGGCGAGCTTCTCGTGGCCGTGCTGACCGACGACGACGCGTACGTCGCCGAGCGCAGCGTCCGCGTCCGCGACCGGCAGATCGCGGAGCGGCTCGAGGCCGCGGGATGGGTCGTGGCGCAGGTGTGGTCCGCTGCGGCGTTCCTCGACCCGGCCAAGGAGGCCGAGCGCATCCGCCGCGTCGTCCAGTCGGTGCGCGACGCGCGGCTGCCCGAGCGGGGCGGGATCGCGCAGACGGGTGGCGGCGACCGGATCGTGGTGGTGCCCGTGGTCGCGGACGACGAGTTCGGCACGGACTGACGGCTGAGAGAATGGACGGGTGCTCCCCGACGATCCAGCTTCCCGTCCTGATGCCTCGGCCCCTGCGGGCGACGCTGCGGGCGACGTCCCTGCGGTCGGCGCGCCGGCCGGGCATCCGCGGCGCAGGTCCCGCCGGGTCGTGCGGCGAGGTACCGAGCAGGCGGGGGTCGCGGGCCTGGGGTCTGACGACGACGCCGTGACCTGGGGTGACGCGCGCCCGGGGGCTGCGGAGAGCAGTCACGACGCCGAGCTCCTGCGAGACGTCCCGCCGCACTGGTCCTGAGTCGTCCGCTGCTCGGCGGTGTCCGCTGATGTCGAGAGCGGGCCATGGCTGCAGTTTTCGGCGGGCTGCCCGAGAGCGGCCCGGATGGTCAGGCAGGCCGCCCGAATGGCCTGGTGCCACGGCGGGCTCCACCGGTGGGTCGGTGTTGCCAGGGGGCGGTGTCGTTTCTGCGTAGCCACCACCATTGTGGTG
>NZ_JBHXBO010000266.1:0-5163 GCF_042726775.1 Oerskovia sp. NPDC060287 | reverse complement strand
ATCCGTTCGGGGACCCGCCAGTCCCTGGCCAAGAAGGACACCTTCTGGGCCGAGGTCCGCACCCAGGACCCGGCCCTGTACCGGCGCCTGCGCCGTACGACCTTGCACCAGATCTCCAACCTGCCCGGACGCCCCGGGCGCACCATCTCCGTCCTGGCGTACAAGACCGCCCAACGCGTCATCGGCTTCAACTAGCACCCACCCCGGCGCACCGGCTAGCGGCCCGGCTTCACCACCGACCCGGCCCGGCCCGGCTTCACCACCGAACCCAGCCCGCGTCGAGCCCCCGCCCGCATGGTTCACACCGAGGCCTCGCTCGGCGAACACGCCAGGAGAACCCCCGGTGATGTTTCTGCGCAGCCACCACAAATGTGGTGGCTGCGCGAACAACACCACCCACCCCCGGGGGAGACCCTGGTCGGGGCTGCGGGGCTGCGGGGCTGCGGGGCTGCGGGGCTGCGGGGCTGCGGGGCTGCGGGGCCGTCCGGCTCGAGCCCCCTCAGCGCTCCGGGACCGGGATCAGAGCCCGCACCACGAACCACCCGGACTCGGTGTGCACCGTGAGAGAGCCGCCGTAGCTCTCGACGACCTGGCGCATGTTCCGCAGGCCGTACCCGTGGTTGAGCGGGTCGCCCTTGGTGGTGCGCGGGATCCCGTCGTCGAACTCCAGGTCGCCCAGGTGGTAGTTCTCGAAGCGCACCAGGACGAGCGAGTTCTGGGTGTAGACCGCGACGCGGACGAGCCGGTTCTCCGGGTCCGGCAGGGTCGCGGTGCTCTCGATCGCGTTGTCGAGCGCGTTGCCGAACAGCGCGCTGAGTCCCATGGGATCCATGAAGGACAGGGCTGCGCCGTCGACCACGCACGTCAGGGTGATCCCGAGCTCGGTGCACTGGGACGTCTTCGACGTCAGGATCGTGTCGAGCACGGGGTTCCCCGTCTCGACCTGCGCCCCGTATCCCTGGATGCTCTCCTCGAGCTGGTCGAGGTACGACGCCTTCGCGTCCGGGTCCTCCTCCGCACGGATCGCCGTGACGAAGTGCTTGAGGTCGTGATACTTGCGGTGGACGATGTCGATGTTCCGCTTGGAGTGCAGGTAGTGGTCGTGCTGGGAGTGCAGCATCCGGTTCATCGCCTCGACCTCGACCGCGCGCTGGAGCTCGAGCCGCTGCCCCTGCTGCGCATAGAGAGCGACGTATCCCGCGAGGTCGACGAGCGTGCGGATGTAGAAGATCTCGGGACCGAACTGCGCGCTGAACGGGGTGTTCGAGCTCACGAAGCTCACGTTGCTCATGAGGAACGTGACAGCGGCGATCGACGACGCGCTCAGCAGGCCACGGCGGTCGACGTCGAGCCGTTGGTCGGGCGGAAAATGTCGCCGCTCGATGAAGTAGGCCGCGGTGAACGCCGCGCCGTACACCAGGACCAGCAACCCCACCTGGATGCCGACCCCCGTGAAGCCCTGGTCGACGGCATAGCTGTAGAGCTGCCAGTGGAGGGACGCGACGAGCTCGGCGAGCACGAACGCGCGCGCCGTGAAGTACCCGGCCTCGCGCGTCGAGACGTCGGCACAGACCACGACCACGGCGAACATCGCGGCGACGGCCATCGCCATGCCGAGGGTCCACAGGGCGATCGGCAGCCCGCCCGCGAACGTCTGGACGGCCCACAGGAGGCCCAGGCCCAGGCCGAGCGCGAGGGCCAGGACCGGCGGGGTGAACCGCTTGCGCAGGAGCAGGATGTAGACGAGGCACGCGGACCACTCGGCGAAGGCCGTGAAACCGCGGGGGATGTCGGTCGGGAGATCCCCGATCACGCGACGTGCCCTCCGACGTGGTCGGCGAGCGCGTCGAGGAACGCGCGCTTGCGCGGGCGGCTGATCTGGAGCTCGTCCCCGCCGAGCATGACGCACGTGCTCTGCTTGACGGCCGTCACGTGGCGCATGTTCACCAGGTAGCAGCTGTTGCTCCGGAAGAACCCCTTGTCGCCGAGGTCCGCCTCGAACGCCTTGAGAGTGCCCGTGAACGAGTACGTCCGGTCGACCGCGTGCACGACGACCCGGTGCTTGATGCTCTCGACGTAGACGACGTCGAGCAGGTCGACACGGGCCAGCTCGCCGTTCACGGTCAGCATGACCGAGTCCGTCCCGCTGCGCCGGACACGCTCGATGCTGCGACGCAGCTCCTGGGAGAACGCGAACCAGGGGACGGGCTTGACGAGGTAGCTCAGGGCGTCGACCTCGTAGCCGTGGATCGCGTACTGGGCCATGTTGGTGACGAACACGATGACGACCCGCGTGTCGAGCGTGCGGAGGTGCCGGGCCGTGTCCAGGCCGTCGAGGTCGTTCATCTGGACGTCGAGGAACAGGATGTCGAACTCGGGTCGGTACCCCGTGACGAGCTCGCGCCCGTCCGCGAACGTGCGGACGTCGAACGTCACGTCGTTCTCCGCCTGATAGCGATCGAGGTGATCGAGCACGATCTGCCTGCTCGCCGACTCGTCGTCGACCACGCCGATGCGGATCATAGGACTGCTCGACCTCCTCTGGGATGACCCCCCAAGATACCAAGCGTGGACGGCCTGGAATCCGTGCGAACAGGCGGATTCGGGCATGTCATGACGTGATGTCCGAGGCTACGCGCGCTCGGGCACGAGGGTCCTTGCCTCGCGAGGCAGCGGCTTGACCTGGCCGGCCAGCGCGAGGCTCAGCACCATGGCCGCGCAGATGGTCAGGAGCGCGTAGCGGCCCCCGATCTCGTCGGCGAGCAGACCCAGGACCGGGGGAGCGGTGAGCTGGGCGAACGAGCTGAAAGACGTCACGACGGACACACGCGCGGGCGAGCGGAGCGGGTCGTCGGACGCGGCGGCGATCGCGATCGGGTTGGCCAGCGCCGCGCCGCAGCCCCACAGCACGATCCCGAACCACGCGAGCCAGATCTGCGGGGCCAGGCCGAACAGCAGGAGGCCCACGAGGGCCGAGACGCCCGAGGCGCGCAGCACCGTGACACGTCCGAACCGGTCGATGAGGCCCGTCCCGGCGAAGCGGAAGACCGTCATGGCACCCACGAACGTCCCGTAGGCCATGGCGCCCACGGCCTCGCGCACCTCGAAGCCGTCGACCATCGCGATCGAGAGCCAGTTGCCCGCCGACCCCTCGGACAGCGACGAGGCCAGCAGGACCAGACCGATGAGGATGGTCCGCGGCTCGCGCCACGCCGACAGGGCCGAGCGCATGCCCGCGCCGCGCCTGGGCGGCTTCTGCGCCGCGTCCCGGGCGACGTGGGCACCCCGGGCGGTGCTGTCACCGTCGGAGCTGCCGGTCGCGCGGGCCGGGCCGGCACCTGCGGCGACTCGCGGTGCCTCTGCGCCAGCCGCACCGTCCGCCTCGTCGACGACGGCCCCCGACACCGCGGGCTCGGTCGCGGCGCCCGCGGGGGACTCGGCGAGGTCGTGCTCGAGCTCGGCCGGGCTCACGCCCGACGCGGCTTCGGCACCGGCGCGGCGCTCGGGCGCGAACACCGTCGCGGGTCCGATCGTCACGGCCCGGGCGACCGCGACCGCGACCGTGACGATCACGAGCTGCACCGAGATGTGGATATGGGCCGCGGAGAACGCGGCGCCCACGAGAGCACCGGCGCCCGCGCCGATCGAGAAGGCCGCGTGGAAGTGCGGCAGGATCGCGCGCCCCACCTGCTGCTCGACGAGCGCGCCGTTGAGGTTGATGGGCACGTTCATCAGCGCGCCGCTCACGCCGTTGAGGAACGCCCCGACCGCGAAGATCCCGACGCTGCCCACCGCGGTGCCCCATGCGACGAGCAGCAGGGCGACCAGGTTGAGGGCCGTGGCCGCCACGAGGGTGCTGCGGCTGCCGAACCGGGACACGATCGCGCCCGTCGAGACCACGGCGAACAGCGCGCCGACCGCGCCCACGATGAGGATCAGACCGAGCTGGGCCGAGGAGACCCCGAGCGCGTCGCGGATCGAGGGCAGCCGCGTCATCCAGCTCGTGCCCACGATGCCGAAGAGCGCGAAGAGCGCCATCAACGACCAGCGCGCGCGAACGACTGTGAGGTTCCCTGACATTGGATGAACTCTATGCCGCCTGGGATCGCGCTCTCACACTGTTTCCCTGGGCGGGACGACGACGTCCGGCCCAACCCGGCGTGCTGCTCACCGGAGCCCCGCCGGCCCCGGCCGGCGCCTGGCTCAGAGCAGAACGGTCCCCTCGATGCACGTCACGGCGTCGCCGCCGACCCACACGGCCCCGGAACCGTCGCGCGTCACGTGCACGCGCCCGGCCCGCCCGAGCGCCGTGCCCTGGCTCGCGACGTACGCCTGCGGGAGCAACCCGTCGGGCACGAGCCACTGGCCGACGACCGCGTTGAGGCTGCCCGTGACCGGGTCCTCGGGGATGCCCATGTCGAGCGCGTAGCCGCGCACCTCGACCGCTGCCCCGTCCGGGCCGTCGTACCGGCCGTCGCCGAGCGCCCCGTACGGCCCGACGACGCCGATCGCCAGGTCGCCCAGGCCCGTGAAGTCGGGGTCGAGCGCGAGGACCTTCTCGGCCGAGCCGAGCAGCAGCACGCGCCACCCGGGCCCGTTGTCGAGGAACCGGTGGTCGACGACGTCGCGCGCCTCGAGACCGAGCGCGCGCGTGATCGCGGCGAGCGTCGAGGGGTCGAGCGGTTCGTCCGCGAGGAGACCGGGCGCCGCGAAGGCGAGCCGACCACCCGGGGCGGCTCCGCCGTCGGGCGGGGTGGACGACGCGTCGCGGCGCAGCGGCACCAGACCGATCCCGCACTCCTGGACCACGACCCCCGGCTCGCGCGGCGTGCCGCCCGCCGCGAGCCACGCGTGGCACGAGCCGAGCGTCGGGTGCCCCGCGAACGGCAGCTCGCCCGCGGGCGTGAAGATGCGCAAGCGGTAGTCCGCTCCGGCGGCCGCACCCTCCGGGGAAGGGGGCAGCAGGAACGTGGTCTCGGAGAGGTTGGTCCAGCGGGCGAACGCGGCCATCTGCTCGTCCTCCAGCCCGACGGCGTCACGCACCACCGCGACCGGGTTGCCCCGGTAGGGGGTCGTCGTGAAGACGTCGACCTGCGAGAACGGGCGGTTCCGGGGCGGAGGGGTCATGCGTCCGACGCTACCGCCCGGCTCGCGTCGGCGCGC
>NZ_JBHXBO010000265.1:0-5234 GCF_042726775.1 Oerskovia sp. NPDC060287 | reverse complement strand
GGCACAACCGGACGCCACCGCTGCGATCGCGACGGCGGAAGCCGTCGCTCGCAGGATGGTTCGCCGTGTGCGGCTAGGGGATTGCGAGTGCAAGGGGGGCCTTTCACTTCAACGTCCGACAGGGGGGCTCGATCTCTCCACGAGGTCCCCGCAGAACCTTCGTCCTCGACCCACAGAGCCTAGCGCTTGAATGCCCTCCCGCGCGCCGTCAACGCGCCCTGCGAACGTGACGAATCCGCCAACTTTCCCCGAAAACACGGGGTTCGGCACACCTCTGACCGTTCTGTCAGATCGTCGCTTCGCCCGAGCCTCACGCTACCGTGCAGACTGTGAGAAGCCGCCTCGGCACATTCGGCGCATCTCCAATGAAAGTCCGCCGATCGGCAGGCCCGCGGACCACTCCGCACCGTCTTCCACCCCACCCAGGAGCACATGTGACGGATACCACCACTCCCCCGCGCCGGGTCTACCTCGACAACGGGGGCAGGGCGCTCCTGCACCCCCTCGCCCGCACCGCGTTCGACCAGGCGCTCGACGACGGGTGGGCGGACCCTCGCCGCCTCCACGCCGAGGCGCGGCGCGCGGCCGTGCTCCTCGACGGCGCCCGCGAGGCGATCGCCGCTGGCCTGGGAGCCCGCACCGAGGAGGTCCACCTCTCCCCCTCGCACACCTCGTCGCTGCACGCGGCCGTCGGCGCGGTCGCCCTGGGTCGTCGACGCGTCGGGCCGGGGATCGTCGTCTCGGCGGTCGAGCGCGCGGCCGTCCTGCACGCGGCCGAGCTGGCCACGTCCTCGGCGGGCCGCTCCCCCGAGCGAGCCACCGCACAGGCTCCCGCGGCGACCGCTTCCTCGGCGACCGCCGACGCCCCCGAGACGGCGTCGCCCCCTCTCGTGACCGTCCCGGTCGACCGGTTCGGACGGGTCGACGAGACCGCGATGATCGAGGCCGTCTCGTCGCCCGGGGTCGCCCTCGCCGCGCTCCAGGCCGCCAACGGCGAGGTCGGGACGGTCCAGCCGGTCGGAGCCGTCCACGAGGCCGCCCGCCGCGCGGGGGTCCCGCTGCTCGTGGACGCGGGCGCCGTCGTCGGGCACGCGGAGGTGCCCGGCACCTGGGACCTGCTCGCCGCGGACCCCGGCGACTGGGGCGGCCCCGCGGGCGTCGGCGTGCTCGCGGTCCGCAACCGCGTCCGCTTCCGCCGCACCTGGCCCGAGGACGCCGACCCCTGGTTCCCGGGCGGCGTGAGCGTCCCCGCGGCCTTCGCCGCAGCCGTGGCCCTCCAGTCCGTCCAGGCCGACCGCGCGGCCCAGGACGCGCGGCGGCGCGCGCTCGTCGAGAAGGTGCGGGCCGTCGTCGGGCGGGTCCCCGACGTCGAGGTCGTGGGCGACCCCGACGACCGGCTCCCCCACGTCGTGACGTTCTCGTTCCTGTTCGTGGACGGCGAGGCCCTCGTGAGCGAGCTCGACCGTGCGGGCTTCGCGGTCGGCTCGGGCTCGGCGTGCACGTCGAGCTCGCTCGAGCCCAGCCACGTCCTGGCCGCCATGGGCGTCCTCACGCACGGCAACGTGCGCATCGCGCTCGACCGGAGCACGACCGAGGACGACGTCGACCGCTTCCTCGCGGTCCTGCCGGGCGCTGTGGCCCGCGTGCGCGCCTCGCTCGGGGTGAGCGGGCTGTGAGCCACGAGACGCTGCAGAGCCCCGAGGTCGTCGACGCACGCGGCCTGCGCTGCCCGCTGCCCGTCATCCGGCTCGCCGCGGTCGCACGCGACCGGTCACCGGGCGACGTGCTGACCGTCTGGTCGACCGACCCCGCGGCGCGCCACGACGTGCCCGCGTGGGCACGCATGCGCGGGCACGTCGTGCTGGAGAACACCGTGGTCGAGACCGGCGAGGACGAGAGCCCCCCGCCCGACGGCGGCACGACCTGGGCGGTCACGGTCCGGCTGGGCGGGTGAGCAGGAGGTCCCAAGACGCCGACGGCCCGGCCACCGTGAGGTGACCGGGCCGTCGTGGCTCGACCGCTGCGAGGCCGCAGGGCCGGGCGCTGCGGATCAGCCGAACGAACCGCCGCAAGCGCAGGCGCTGCCCGCGTTGGGGTTGTCGATCGTGAAGCCCTGCTTCTCGATCGTGTCGGCGAAGTCGATGGTCGCGCCGTCCAGGTAGGGGACGCTCATCTTGTCGACGACGACCTCGACACCGTCGTAGTCCTTGAGGACGTCGCCGTCCAGGACACGCTCGTCGAAGTAGAGCTGGTAGATCAGGCCCGAGCAGCCGCCGGGCTGGACGGCGACGCGCAGACGCAGGTCGTCGCGGCCCTCCTGCTCGAGGAGGCTGCGGATCTTGCCGGCCGCGAAGTCCGTCAGCAGGACGCCGTGGGTGGCGGTCTCGGTGGTCTCGCTCATCGTGTTCTCCGCACAGTCTTCGGTGGGCTCTCGCCCCGTGGTGTGCCCTCGGCCTGCGGCTCCCGCTCCCGGGCAGGCCGATCGGTCCTCAGGCTTGTCGCATACCCGTCAACACGACGGGCCGTGGTTCTGTTCCCGAGTCTACGACGGTAGTGCCCGCGGCTCGTCGTGAGGCTCACGACGGTCCACGGGCAGCGGGCCTCAGGCGCTCGGCGCGCGGCCGCTCCACGTGCGGGCCACGCGACCGACGCGGGCCCTCGCCGACGGCTCGTCCCGACCCAGCTCGTAGGCTCCGCTGATCCCCGCTGCCGCCTGTTCGCGTCGCCCGGCGAGGACCTCCCGGGCCAGGACGACGACGGGGAGGCCGAGCGCGGCGGCCCGGCGCGCGACCTCCGGCAGGGCGCCCTCGTGCACGGCCGAGGCGTCGAGCGAGTCGACGACCACGACCGCCAGATCGGCTGCGACGATCCGGGAGTCGAGACCCACCACGTCCGCGACGACCGCGGTGCCGGGCAGCAGCCGTGCCCCGAGAGTCGCGAGGCCGAACCCCAGGCCACCACCGGCCCCTGCCCCGGGCAGCGTCGTGAGGGCCCGGCTCGTCTCGCGGACGGCCTGCGCAGCGCCGGCCGCGGCCCGGGCGGCGGGCGCCGTCGGGCCTGCGAGCAGCGAGCGCGGCGCCGCACCTGCCGACGCCTGCGCGAGCGCTCGGGAGACCTCGTGCGCCCAGTGCCCGTGCGCGCGCTCGAGCTCCTGGGTGAGCACGGCCAGGGCAGGGTCCGCGTCCGCGAGCGCACCGTTCGTCCCGTGCAGGCCCAGGAGGGGCAGGTCGGAGTCCACGGCCCCGACGAGCTCGGTCCCCGCGAGGTGCTCGCGCGCTACGAGCACCTGGGCCGCGTCGGCCGGGCCCACCTCGCCGAGCGCCGCTCCTCCCCGGGTCAGGGGCCCGTCGTCCCGTCCCGCGAGCGCCGCGACCAGGCCGGCGCCCGCGTCGTACGCACCCAGGCCACCGGTCGCGACCACGACACGTGAAGCGAGCCGCGCGGCCTGCGCGACGACCTGCCCGACGCCGTAGCTCGTCCGCGCGCCCAGGTCACCCCGGTCCGGGCATGCCGAGGCAGTCGGGTCCTCCGCAGAGGAGGTCGTCGCACGGAGCGCCGCGGCCTCGACGTACGCGGTGCGCGCGCCCCCCGGAGCGCTCGGTCCGAGGCGGAAGGTCGCGGGCACGTCCCGACCTCGGGTGTCGCGGGCGACCGTCACGACCTCCTCCGTGGCCAGGTCGGCCAGGGCGCGCAGGAAGCCGTCCGCCCCCGGGTCGAGGACGCACGCGTCGACCCGGGCCCCCGACGACTCCTCCCAGGCCGCGGCGACCAGGTCGCGCACCTCGCTCGCGGAGAGCGTGCCGTCGGTCAGGACGAGCGGTTCCGCGACGGCGAGGAGAAGGCGCATGGCGCGATTGTGCCAGGTCCGCGTGCGGTCGGTGGCACGGGTCGCACCGGCTCGTGCGCGGGGCGACCACCCCGCGAGACGGACCTGCCCACGGGGCGCGCGCGGCGCCGTCGGGCCGCTCGGAGGAGGCGGACGAACCCCCTCGTCCCGGCCTCGCTGTGCGACGATGTTCCCGTGAGCATCCTGCTGGACAACACCTTTGCGGAACCCGCCCCGTCCCCCCTCCTGCTGCTCGGGCAAGGCCGGGACCTGGCCTCCGAGCGCGGCGTCGAGTGCACCGGCGAGCTGCCGGCCGCGAGCGACCCCGACCTCGTCGAACGTGCCCGCGCGGCTCGTGCCGCGCTCGGTGAGCGCGCGTTCGTGCTCGGCCACCACTACCAGCGCGACGAGGTCATCGACTTCGCCGACGTCACGGGTGACTCGTTCAAGCTGGCCCGTGAGGCCGCTGCCCGCCCCGAGGCCGAGTTCATCCTCTTCTGCGGTGTGCACTTCATGGCGGAGAGCGCCGACATCCTCACCTCCGACGCGCAGCAGGTCGTCCTGCCGGACCTCGCGGCGGGCTGCTCGATGGCCGACATGGCCGCGATCAACCAGGTCGAGGACGCGTGGGAGGTCCTGCAGGACGCCGGGATCGCCGACGTCACGCTCCCCGTCACGTACATGAACTCGACCGCCGCCATCAAGGCCTTCACGGGACGGCACGGCGGGACCATCTGCACGTCCTCCAACGCGGAGGTCGCGCTGCGCTGGGCGTTCGACCAGGTGGGCGGGGTCGACGGCACGGGCAAGGTGCTGTTCATGCCCGACCAGCACCTCGGCCGCAACACCGCGCTGCTCAAGCTCGGGATGTCCCCCGCGGACTGCGTGGTGTTCGACCCGCGCAAGCCCAACGGCGGCCTGACCGACGCCGAGCTGCGCGACGCGCGCATGATCCTGTGGCGCGGGCACTGCTCGGTGCACGGCCGCTTCTCCGAGCGCAACGTCTCCGACATCCGCGCCGCGGTGCCGGGCGTCAACGTCCTGGTCCACCCCGAGTGCAAGAACGAGGTCGTCGCGGCCGCGGACTACGTCGGGTCGACCGAGTACATCATCAAGATGCTCGACGCCGCCGAGCCTGGCTCGTCCTGGGCGATCGGCACCGAGCTCAACCTGGTGCGTCGCGTCGCCCGTGCACACCCGGACAAGCAGGTGCACTACCTCGACTCGACGGTCTGCTTCTGCTCGACCATGAACCGCATCGACCTGCCCCACCTCGTGTGGGCCATGGAGTCGCTCGTCGCGGGCCGCACCGTCAACCGCATCGTGGTCGACGCCGACGACGCCCACTGGGCTCGCGTGGCGCTCGACCAGATGCTCGCCCTGCCCGGGCTGTAGGACCCCCGTCGGG
>NZ_JBHXBO010000264.1:0-5312 GCF_042726775.1 Oerskovia sp. NPDC060287 | reverse complement strand
GTCGACGGACCGGTCTCCCCCGGGGCCGCAGCCCTCAGGACAGGTTCAGGACGCCGCTCCGCGACGCCGGAGCGCCACGAGAGCCAGCCCCGTCCCGAGCAGCAGGGCAGCCACGCCGGCAAGCACGCCGACCGTCGCGCCCGTCGTGGCGAGGGCCCCGCCCGTCGCCGTCAGCCGGGCGGAAGGCGGCTCGGTCGGCGGCACGACGGCGGCCGGCGGCGTCTCGCCGGGGGGCTCGGTCACGGGTGGCACCGTCGCAGGCGGGACGACCGGGGTCGCCGGGTTGTCGAGCGCCACCTCGACCAGGCCCTCCTCTCCGACCGTCACCTGCGCACCGCCGTCGACCGGCGTGACGCCCTCGCCCGAGAACACCGGCGCCCCCCAGGTCACGCCGTCGACGGCGGCGGGCGAGACCTCGCTCAGCGTGACCACCGTCCCGGCCGCGAGACCCGGCAGCGACACCGTGGCACCGTCGGTCACGGTCAGGCTCCCCGACGCGGTCCGCCCGTCCCGCTCGGTCGTGTACTCCACGGTGAACTCGGTCCCCGCCGGGACCCCGGCGGCACCTTCGCCGGTGACACGCTTGGTCAGCCGGAGCTCGCCGTTGCCGTCCCCGTCGCCGTCACCGCCCGCGCCCGCGTACTCGAGGACCCGCTGGTCGTCCCAGCCTGTGCTGCCCGCGATCTGGTTGCCGAACGTGTCCCCGTCCTGCACGCCTGCGGGGAGCGTCATCTCGTAGCGGACCATGTACATGCGCGAGCCGTCGGTGACGGGATCGACGAACGTGAGGTCGAACGAGGACCCTGCGACGTCCGGGGTGTAGACGTACCCCGTGCCACGTTCGAGCCACACGGCGTCGCCGGAGAAGTCGCCGTCGTTCCAGTCGGCCAGCGGGACGTAGCCGACCACGAGCGAGTCGTCCCTCATGGTCAGCCGTGAGTCGTACGTGTCGGTCACGACGACCGGGCCACCTGCCGATGCTGCCAGGAACTCGCTCGGCACGTAGACGTCCCAGACCGCGGTCCTGCCGTCGGTGCTGACCCAGCCGTTCTTGAGAGGCTGCTCGGGGGCCGACCACCCCGCCCCCGGGATCACCTCGCCACCCGGCACCGGTACCTGGATCACCATGTCGTCGCCCGTCACGAACGAGAACGTGCCACCCTCGCCCACGTCATCCACCTGCGCCCAGAAGTACAGCGTGCCGTGCACGTTGGTCGCGGTCTCGACATAGGGGCTGAGCGTGCACGCGAACCCGTCCTGCGTGACGTCGCAGGTCCCGACGACCGCTCCCTCGGGAGTCTTGAGGTCGAACGTCGTCGCGAAGCCGGTCACGCGGGGCGACTGCGGGAAGGCCAGGGTGAAGGTGTCGCCGGCGCGCGACCCGTCGGGCACTGCCCACGTGGCCTCGATCCGCAGGGACTGCCACAGGTGGACCTCGTCGACCGGCTCGGTGATCGTGACCGTCTTGATGGCGTCGAGCTCGGCCGCGGCCGCCGTGCGCGGCATCGCGAGGACGCCGACGAGGGCGAGCAAAGCCGCGAGCGCGGCCGTCAGCATGCGCCACGGCAGGGCTGCGGTGGAGGGGGGTGCGGCGACCGTCGCCGCGTGCCGGGGCGAGCCGGCCGGTCGGTTGTTCGTCATGATGGCTCCTCGGGTGGTGCCCGGCGGGTCGGGGAGGACCGTCGGGTCGCACGGACGGGTGATCCGTGGTAACTGGCAAGACGCCGGGCGCCGTGCCGCTTGACGCGAGAACTGCCGATGTGTCGCACGTCACCCCGTGCCGGGACACGATGGATCCACCCGAACGAACGGAACCCCGATGGCGCACCCGACTTCCCCACGGCCCTCGGCGAGCCCGTCGCCTGGAGCGCGGCCCGGCGCCCCGGCCGACCGAGCCGGCGCTGCCGCCAGCGCGGGCGCCCCCGGCAGCGCCGCCTGGGCGCGGGGCCTCGTCAAGACGTACGGCCAGGGCGAGACGACGGTCCGCGCCCTCGACGGGGTCGACGTCGACTTCCGGGCGGCCGAGCTCACGGCCATCATGGGGCCGTCGGGCTCGGGCAAGTCGACGCTCATGCACTGCATGGCGGGTCTGGACACGCCGACGTCGGGCAGCGTCGTGATCGACGGGACCGAGGTGAGCCGCCTCTCGCAACGGCGCCTCACGGCGCTGCGGCGGACCCGGATCGGGTTCGTGTTCCAGTCGTACAACCTGGTCCCGACCCTCACCGCCGCAGAGAACATCACGCTCCCGCTCGACATCGCGCGCGCGCCCGTCGACCGGGCCTGGTTCGACGAGGTCGTGGCCGCGGTGGGCCTGGGCGACCGCCTGCACCACCGTCCGTCCGAGCTCTCGGGCGGCCAGCAGCAGCGGGTCGCGTGCGCACGCGCCCTGGTGTCGCGACCGTCGGTCGTGTTCGCCGACGAGCCCACGGGGAACCTGGACTCGCGCTCGTCCGCGGAGGTCCTGGGCTTCCTGCGCCGCTCGGTCGACGAGCTGGGGCAGACGGTCGTCATGGTCACGCACGACCCGCGCGCGGCCTCGTACGCGCACCGGGTCCTGTTCCTGACCGACGGGCGGATCACTGCCGACCTCGCGGCCCCGACCAGGCGCGACATCCTCGACGCGCTCGGCCAGGCGGAGGAGGACTGATGCTGCGGGTCGCGCTGCGCGGGGTCCGGGCCCACCTGGTCCGCTTCCTGCTGTCGACCCTCGCCGTGATGCTCGGCGTCGCGTTCGTCGTGGGGACCTTCACGTTCCGCGCGATGCTGTCGTCGACGTTCGACGAGATCATCGCGACGACCCTCGTCGCCGACGTGTACGTGCGCGGAGCCGAGGAGATCGACGCCACCACGAGTGCGGGCAGCTCGTTCGGGACACCTCACGCCCCGGTCCCGGTCTCGCTCGCGGACACGGTCGCGGGGGTCGACGGCGTCGCGCGCGCGGTGCCCGACGCCTCGGGCCCGATCGTCCTGGTCGCGGCCGACGGCACGGCCGTCACGACGTCGGGCCCACCGAGCATCGGGATCGCGGTGGGGCCAGACGAGCCGACCGTGACGCTCGCGAACGGGGCGTGGCCCGTGGGCGGCACGCAGATCGCGCTCGAGGAGAGCGCGGCCGCGGCTGCGGGACTGACCACGGGCGACACGACGACCGTGGTCCTCGCGGGCGCACCGCAGCCCGTCACCGTCACGGGGATCTTCGCGATCGAGGCCGCTGCGGCGGGCACCATCCTGGTGGGGCTCGACCCCTCGACCGCGCTCGCGACCTACGCGCCCGACGGTACGGTCCCCACGATCTCCGTCTACGCCGCGGGGGACGTGTCCGAGCAGGTGCTCGCCGACCGGGTCGCCGACGTCCTGCCCGCGGGAACCGAGTCCCTCACGGGCGAGGCCATGCGCGACGAGGCCCGCGAGGGCGTCGAGCAGATCCTCGGCTTCATCGAGACGTTCCTGCTGGTCTTCGCGGCCATCGCGCTGTTCGTGGGGGCGTTCATCATCGCCAACACGTTCGCGATGTCGGTCCGCGAGCGCCAGCGCGAGTTCGCGCTGCTGCGCGCGCTCGGGGCCTCGCCCGCGCAGGTCTTCGCGTCGATCCTCGCGCAGGCCGTCGCGGTGGGGCTGCTGGGGGCGGCAGCGGGCGTGGTCCTGGGCAGGGTCCTGGTCAGCGGGTTGCGGGCGGCGTTCGGCTCGACGGGCATGGAGCTCTCGGGTCGCGTGCCGCTGAGCGTCACGTCGGTCGTGGTCGCGATCTCGCTGGGGGTCCTGGTGAGCGTGGTCGCGGCCGCGGTCCCGGGCCGCCACGCGGCCCTCACGCCTCCGGTCCAGGCCATGCACGACGACGTCGCACCGGACCGCGGCACGGGCACCCGGGCGGTGGTCGGGCTGGTGCTCACCGTGGTCGGTGCCGGGCTGCTGGTGCTGGCCTCGCGCCTCGGGAGCTCGGCCTCGGCCGACCCGACCGGGTGGGCCCTGGTCGACGACCTCAACCCGCGGGTCCTGCTCGCGGTAGGCGCGAGCGCGGCTCTCGTGGGCGTCCTGGTCCTGTCGCCCGCGATCGCCGGCCCCGTCATCACGGTCCTCGCCGCCCCGGCGGTCGCCGCGATCCGGCCGCTCGGCCGCCTGGCCCGCGGCAACGTCACGCGCAGCCCGCGCCGCACGTCGAACACGGCCGGCGCGCTCCTGATCGGGATGGCCCTCGTGAGCGCGACCGGAGTCATCGCGGCCTCGACGCAGGCCTCGGTGCGGTCGATCGTCGACGAGCAGGTGCGGGCCGACTACGTGGTCCAGGCCGCCGCCGCCACGGGCGCGCTCCCCCCGGGTGTCACCGATGCCGTGACCGGCCTCCCCGCCGTCGGGCAGGCGCTCGCGCTACGGCTCGGGACCCTCGACGTCGACGGCGAGCCCAGCGGTGCCACGGTCGTGCCGCCCGGGTTCTTCGCCGAGGCGCTCGACGCCCCCGTGGTCGAGGGCGACCCCGACGGGGCGCTCGCCGACGGCGAGGCCGTGGTCAGCCGGACCGCGGCGCGGGACGACGCGTGGGAGGTCGGCGACACCCTGACCCTCACGAGCGACGACGGCGCCCGCACGCAGGACGTGCGCGTCGGGGCGATCGTCGACACCCAGGTGATCTCGTCCGACGTGGTCCTCGCCGACGCGACGTACGCGAGCGTGGGTGTGCCCGAGATCCCGACGTACGCGATCTACGTCACCGCCGCCTCCGGGACGTCCGGCGCGGAGCTGCGTGACGCGCTCACCGAGGCGGTCAAGCCCTTCCTCGTGGTCTCGGTCCTGGACCGTGAGGAGCTCGCCAACGCGGCAGCCGCCCAGGTGGACCAGGTCCTCGTGATCCTCTACGCGCTGCTCGGTCTGTCGATCGTCATCGCGCTGCTGGGCATCGTCAACACGCTCGCGCTGTCGATCATCGAGCGCACGCGCGAGATCGGGCTGCTGCGCGCCGTGGGCCTCGGGCGCCTCCAGCTCGCGGGCATCATCACGATCGAGTCCGTCCTGACCGCGGTCTACGGCACCGTGCTGGGCGTGATCACGGGCATCGCGATCGCCGCGGCGCTGCCGGGGGTGCTCGCCGAGCAGGGGCTCACGAGCCTAGCGGTCCCCTGGGGGCAGGTGCTCGCGGTCCTGGGCCTGGCAGTCGTGATCGGCCTGGTCGCGAGCGTGTGGCCGGGCATCCGGGCCTCGCGCCTGCCGGTCCTGGAGGCGGTCACGGTCGACTGACACGTCGTGCCTGCCGTCGAGGTAGTACGTTCTGCGCGAGGGAGTGCGCGGCGCGTCCTACCTCGCGCAGAACGTACTAC
>NZ_JBHXBO010000263.1:0-5354 GCF_042726775.1 Oerskovia sp. NPDC060287 | reverse complement strand
GCCCACCGGCCGAGCACGCGGCGCGCTTCGTCAGACCCGTGCACCGACATGAAGGAGTTCAAGTGGCACAACTGAACGTCGACCTCGTGGCGGCGGACCGCAAGATCTGGTCCGGGACCGCGCGCGCCGTGAGCGCGCCGGCCGCCGACGGTGAGATCGGGATCCTCGCGGACCACTCACCGGTCCTGTCCGTCCTGGAGGCGGGCACCGTCCGGATCACCGGGGTCTCCGGCGAGAAGATCGCCGTCAAGGTCACCGGCGGCTTCCTCTCGGTGGACTCCAACCAGGTCATGCTCGTGGTCGACGACGCCGAGGTGCTCGACGCCTCGGCCGTCTCCGGCCACTGACGGGACCAGGTAGCACACGTGCCGCTCCCCGCCTGGATCGCGATCGGACTCCTTCTGGTTGTCCTGGTCGTGGTCGGGCTGGGAGCGTTGCGTCTTCGGGCCATCGCCCATCGGGTGGGCTCGTTCGAGTGCAGCGCTCGTCCGGCGGGTGCCGAGCAGGCCTCCTGGTCGCTCGGCATCGCGCACTACGGCGTCGGTCGCATCGACTGGTGGCGCTGCTGGTCCCTGTCCCTGCGCCCTGCGAGGTCCTGGCGCCGCCAGGACCTCGTGATCGAGTCGCGACGTCCCGTCGAGGCCCCCGAGCGTGACCTCTTCCTTGTCGAGTGCTCGTACGAGGGCACGCGGTTCGAGCTGCTCATGTCGAGCGGTGCCTACGCGGGTCTGGCATCGTGGCTCGAGGCGGCCCCGCCCGGGCGCCGCGGCGTGGTCGTCTGAGGCTCTGTCGGCAGCCTGCTCGTCCGCCGACGGCCCGTCCGTCCTCCCGGCCGGCACCGACCCGCCCGTCCGTCCCGTCGGCGCCGCTCCCCACGAGAGGCTGCCCCACTCGCTCGTCCCCCGGTCGGCGCTGCGCAAGCGTCGCTCTCCGTCGTCGTCCCCGGTCTTGCACCATCCCGGTCTGAGGAGTTCTTCGTGCGTCTCGTGGTTGCCCAGTGCTCGGCCCACTACACCGGTCGGCTCTCGGCCCATCTCCCGCTCGCGACCCGTGTGCTGCTCGTCAAGGCCGACGGCAGCGTGCTCCTCCACTCGGACGGTGGCTCGTACAAGCCGCTCAACTGGATGAGCCCCCCGTGCTCCATGGCGGTCACCGAGCCCGACGAGACGGCACGGGAGCGCGGCGTGACCCAGGTGTGGGCCGTGCAGCACGCCAAGAGCGACGACCGCCTCGAGATCGAGCTGCACGAGGTCCTGCACGACTCGGCGCACGACCTCGGCATCGACCCGGGTCTCATCAAGGACGGCGTCGAGGCCCACCTGCAGGAGATGCTCGCGGCGCAGATCCAGCTCCTCGGCACGGGGCACACCCTGATCCGCCGGGAGTACCCCACGGCGATCGGTCCGGTCGACATCCTGGCCCGCGACAAGGACGGCGCGACGGTCGCGGTCGAGATCAAGCGCCGCGGTGACATCGACGGCGTCGAGCAGCTCACCCGCTACCTCGACCTGCTGAACCGCGACCCGCTGCTGGCCCCGGTGCGCGGAGTGTTCGCGGCGCAGGAGATCAAGCCTCAGGCGCGGGTCCTGGCGACGGACCGGGGGATCGGTTGCCTGGTCCTGGACTACGACGCGATGCGCGGGGTCGACGACGTGGACTCGCGCCTCTTCTGACCCGGAGCCCGCACGCCCGCCCGCGTGCGGGCTTCTCTCGTGCTAGATTTTTGAACATGTTCAAAAAATCCTCCGGCACCACGACCGAGGCGGCCCCGTGAGCCCCACGCCCAAGTCGGAGGAGACCCGGGCCAAGGTCCTCGGGGTGGCCCTCACGATGCTGCGCGAGCAGGGGTACGAGGCCACGACCATGCGGGCCATCGCGGTGGCGGCGGGCGTGAGCACGGGCAACGCCTACTACTACTTCCCGTCCAAGGACCACCTGGTCCAGGAGCTGTACCTCGACGTCCTGCGCGCCCACCGGGCCGCTGCCGACGAGATCCTCGCGCAGGGTGGTTCTCTCGCCGAGCGGCTGCGGCGCGTGCTCGACGCGTCGGTCGACGTCTTCGCGCCGTACCACTCGTTCGGTGCAGAGTTCGTCTCGGTCGCGATCCGGCCGGGTGCGGCCGCCAACCCGTTCAGCGAGGCGTCACGCGAGGCCCGCGAGCTCTCGCTCGGGATCTTCGAGGACCTCGTGGCCGGGGCCTCGCCCGCGGTGCCGCCCACCTTGCGGGCACAGCTTCCCGAGCTGCTCTGGTTCGCCCAGCTCGGGGTGACGCTCTTCTGGGTCCAGGACTCGTCGTCGGGCACGGCGCGCACGCGGCGCCTGGTCGCCGGGGCGAGCCCCGTCGTGGGAAAGCTCGTGCGCCTGTCGCGCCTGCCCGTCGCGCGCGGGGTCGTCGACGACGTCCTGCGCCTGACCTCGTCCCTGCGAGGCTGAGGTGTCCCCGGCGACGGCCCTGCTCGTCGACCTCGTGGTCGCGCTCGGGCTCGTCGTGGTCCTCCCGCTCGGGCTGTCGCTGCTCGGGTCGCGCGTCGTGCCCGGGGCGGGCGGTCCGTGGTGGCCCGTGGCCGGGGCCGCCGCGGCCGCGGGAGCCTGGCTCCCGCACGGCCCGGCGGCGCAGCTCGCGACGGTCCCCTTCCTCGGGGGATCGGCGGTCCTGCTCGTGGCCGCGGTCCGCTGGTTCTTTCCCGGCCCGACGGCGCCGCGACCGCTCGCCGTGCGGCTCGCCGTGGGCGTGGCGCTCGCCCTGCCGAGCGTCGGTGCCGCTGCGATGCTCGCCGATCGCGGGGGCTGGGGTCTGCTCGGCTTCTCGGGGACCTATCTCGCGCTGACCGTCCCGCACATGCTCTTCGCGGGTTTCGCGGCGGCCCTGGTCGCGGGGCTCGTCCTCGGGATCGACGAGTCTCGCTCTCCCGGTTCTCCCGAGCACATGGTGAGCCGGGACCGCGGCCGAACCCGGAGCCGCGCCGCACGCGCCGGCGCGTGGGGCGTCCCGGCCGGCACGGGACTGGTCCTCGTGGGCTACCTCGTGGGCGACGTGGCCGAGCTGGCGGGTGCGCTCGTGCTCACGGGGGCGCTGTGGTGCACCGCGTGGGCCGTCCTCGGGCTTGCGGCACGGGGCTGGGCACGCAGACTGCTCGTCGCCGGATCCGTCGCGGTGGCGTGCTCGATGCTGCTCGCGGTGTGGTGGGCCGTGGGTGAGGCGACCGGGCTGCCGCACCCGAGCATCGGGCAGATGGCCGCGACGCACGGCGTGGCCAACGCGGTCGGGTTCGCGCTGTGCACGCTGCTGGGTCTCCGGACGGTCCGGGGCGCGCCGGGGCGGCGGCTCGAGCGCTCGAGGCCCGGCGGCCCCGCGCTGCAAGGAACAGCCACCCGACCACACAGACCCAGCAGGACCCCAGGACGGAGACAGGCATGACGCAGAGCCGGACGACCTACCCCGAGGTGGGCGCGACGCGCGCCGCGGAGCTGCCCCCGGGCTATGCCCACCTCCGCCTGCGCCACCGGCTGTCCGAGCGCCCGTGCTCGGTCGCGGAGCTCGGGCGCCTGGGCGAGCAGCTCCTGACCTGGCAGGTGCACGCGGCGGCGCGCGTGCGGATCGAGACGTCGGCCCCGGTCGCCGAGCCCGGTGGGCGTGTCGTCACGCAGCTCGGGGTGGGGAGGGTGCGGCTGAACGAGCCCTGCGAGATCGTGTGGGTCGAGCGCGAGGAGCAGCGCATCGGGTTCGGCTACGGGACGCTCCCCGGGCACGTGTTCGTGGGGGAGGAGGCGTTCGTGCTCGAGCGGGACGCAGCCGGGGACGTGTGGTTCGTGGTGGACGTCTTCAGCAACCCCGCGGCGCGCTGGGTCTCGGCGCTGCGCCCGTTCGTCCCGACCTTCCAGCGCCTGTACATCGCGCACCTCGCCCGGGCGGCGCGTCGGCTCCTGCGCGACGGATGAGCCGTCGTCTCGGCCCTCGACCGCTCCGCGGTGGGCACCGTGACCATTCGTGCGTCGTCCGAACGAAGTGCGCAAGAATGAGGACATGACGTCGAACGCCTCCCCGCAGCCCACCGTCCCGTCGTCCGCCGGAGCCGCGCGCTCCGCACTGCGTGGGCGCGTGGTCACCCCGCAGGAGGTCGTCGAGGACGGCGTCGTCGTCCTCGACGGGGCGACGATCGCGTGGGTCGGCGACCGCCGGGACGCCGCAGCCGCCGGGTACGGCGCCGAGGTCGAGGCGGCCGAGCCTCCGGTCGACGGTCAGGTCGTCCTGCCCGGGCTCGTCGAGCTGCACAACCACGGTGGGGGCGGCGCGAGCTTCCCGGACGCCGAGGACGCCGAGCAGGCGCTCGTCGCGGTGCGCGAGCACCGGCGCCACGGGACCACGAGCCTGGTCGCCTCGCTCGTGACGGCCGAGCGCGAGACGCTCCTGCGCCGGGTCGCGACGCTCGCCGACCTGGGTGACGCGGGCGAGATCGCGGGCATCCACCTCGAAGGTCCGTTCCTGTCGGAGGTGCGCTGCGGGGCGCAGAACCCGCACGACATGCTCGCGGGGGACGCCGAGCTGGTGCGGGCCATCGCCGAGGCCGGGCGCGGACACTTCCGCACCATGACGTTCGCGCCCGAGGTCCCGGGCAACACGGGTCCCGGGGGCGTCGTCGAGACGCTCGTCGAGGTCGGTGCGGTCCCCTCGATCGGGCACACCGACGCCTCGTCCGAGCAGACCGACGCCGCGATCGCCGAGGGGGTCGCGGCCCTCGCGGCGCGCCGGGCGGCGCAGGCCGCGGCGGGCGAGCCCGTCGGTCCGGCGCCGCGCCTGACCGCGACGCACCTGTTCAACGGCATGCGGCCCCTGCACCACCGGGCGCCGGGCCCCATCGCAGCATGCCTGGCGGCCGCGGCGCGCGGTGAGCTCGTGGTCGAGCTCGTGGCCGACGGCACCCACCTCGCGGCCGGGACCGTGCGCAGCGTGTTCGAGCTCGTCGGGCCCGACGCGATCGTGCTCGTCACCGACGCGATGGCCGCCGCAGGCATGGCGGACGGCACCTACCAGCTCGGCCCCATGGCCGTGACGGTCGCCGACGGCGTCGCACGGCTCGACGACGGCACGCCCGAGGGGTCGATCGCGGGCGGCACGTTCCACCTGCTCGACGTGGTGCGGGCGACGACCGGGTTCGGCATCCCGCTCGTCGACGCGGTCAAGGCCGCCTCGTACACGCCCGCAGGCGTCCTGGGGCGCTCGGACATCGGAGCGCTCGAGGCCGGGCGCCGTGCCGACGTCGTCGTGACCGACGCCGACCTGACGCCGCTCGCGGTGTGGCGCGGGGGAGCGCCGGTGACCGACTGACGCGGGCTGACCTGCGGTTTCACCCGAC
>NZ_JBHXBO010000262.1:0-5375 GCF_042726775.1 Oerskovia sp. NPDC060287 | reverse complement strand
GATCCGGCCCGATCAGGGGCCACAGCTCACTTCTCGACCGGCTTCTCGTGGGCCGCTCCCCGCTACGACGCCCCGGGTGCGCCCCGGCACGGCCCTGACGACTCCCCCGACATTTCCCCTGGCACGCTCCCCCGCCGCACCGTGATGATGAGGGCATGACCGCCCCCTCCCCACGCCCCCTGCCCGCCGGCTACCGCTTCGCCCCGCTCACCGAGGCCGACAAGCGCGCCCTCCTCGACGTGGACACGTGGGCCTTCCCGTCCGAGGTCGACCTCGACGAGCAGGTCGGGCTCCCGCTGCCCCTGACCTGGTCGCGGACGTTCGGCGTGGTGAGCGAGCACCAGGACGCCGACGCCGTCCCGCTCGACGGCGCCGTCCCGACCGTGAGCGAGCTCGCGGCCATGCATTCCTCGTACCCGTTCTCCCAGTTCCCCGTGCCGGGCGGGACGCTGCCCGTGAGCGGCCTGACCTGGGTGGGCGTGCACCCGCAGCACCGGCGCCGGGGCATCCTCAGCGCCATGATCGACCTCCACTTCGAGGAGGCCCGGGCCGCGGGCGAACCCGTCTCGGCGCTCTTCGCTGCCGAGGCCCCGATCTACGGGCGGTTCGGCTACGGCCAGGCCGCGCAGGACCTGCGCCTGACCATCCCCCGGGGCGCAGCCCTGCGCGACGTCCCGGGCGCCGACGAGCACACGGTCCGCATCGAGAAGGCCGACCGCGCCCGGCACGGAGAGCTCGTCGACACCCTGCACCGCGCGGCCGGAGCCGACCCGGGCGGTCACGGCACGGGGATCAACCGGCCCGGCTGGGTCACGCGCGAGACGCCCGAGCTGCAGGAGTCCTGGTGGTCGGACCCGGCCGTGTTCCGCCGTGGCCGCGAGTCCGAGCGCATCGTCGTGGTCGAGCGCGACGGGGAGCCACGCGGCTACGCGACCTTCCGCCGCAAGCTCGCGTGGGAGACCACGGGTCCGCGCGGCACCGTCAGCACGGGTGAGGTCGTCGCGCTCGACGCGGCTGCCGCCCGAGCACTGTGGGGCGTCCTGACGGACCTCGACCTCACGAGCGAGATCGAGCCGTTCATGATCCCGGTCGACGACGCCATCACCCACCTCCTGGTCAACCCGCGGGCAGCCGCGGGGCGGGTGGCCGACAACCTGTGGGTCCGTGTGCTCGACGTCCCCGTGGCCCTCGCCGGACGGCAGTACGCGGGGGACGTCGACATCGTCCTGCACGTGAGCGACGAGCGGGTCCCGGACAACGCGGGCCACTGGCGACTGCGCGCCACGGCGTTCGGCGAGGCGACGTGCGAGCGCACCGACGACCCCGCCGACGTGTCGCTCGACGTGCGCGAGCTGGGCTCGGCGTTCCTGGGCGGTGTCTCGCTCGTCTCGCTCGCGACAGCCGGGCTCGTCACCGAGCACCGGCCCGGTGCCCTGGCAGCAGCAAGCGCAGCGTTCGGGTGGCCCGTGGCGCCCGTGTCGAGCTGGGTGTTCTGACCGCGACCCGCGTCGAGTGCGTGGTTCGGCTGCGACTCACCGGGCGTGTCGCAGCACGATCATGCACTCGACGGTCGGTCGGCCTCGTCCTCCGTCACCGCTGGCACGTCGGGCACCAGTAGAGCTTGCGCGCCGCGAGCTCCTTCATGAGCACGGGCGTCCCGCACACGCGGCACGGCAGGCCGTCGCGGTGGTAGACGTAGAACGCCTGGTCAGCGGGCACCGAGCCCGCCGAGCCGTCGGTGTTCTGCCGCACCGTCCCGGTGCGAGCGGGCGCTCCCGGGTGCGCGCCGTCGTCGGGCAGGCGGTCCTGCGGGCGCGTGGTGACGATCGCGCCCGTCGCCGCGCCGTCGCGCATGAGGACGACCAGGTCGTCCCAGACACCCCGCAGCGTCTCCGCGGGCACGTCCCTGCCCGCCGTGAGCGGGTCCAGGCCCGCACGGAAGAGCACCTCGGCGCGGTAGATGTTGCCCACTCCCGCGATGACGTCCTGGTTCATGAGGAGCTGCCCGACGCTCGTGCGCGAGCGGCGCACGGCCGCCACGAAGCGGTCGGGGCCGCCGGCCGGAGCGGGGTCGTCGCGGATCGGGTCCGGCCCCAGGCGCGCCTCGACCGCGCGCACCTCGTCCGCGGACACCACTTCGCACGCCGTGGGTCCGGTCAGGTCCGCGACCGCGTGGGCCCCGACCAGCCGCACGCGCACGGCCCCGCGCGGCGCAGGAGGCGTCCACGCTTCCTCGCCCTGCGGGGCGAGGGGCTCGAGGGGCCCGGCGGGGATCGAGTCGCGCTCGCCGATGCGCTTGCGGGGCGCACCGATCGCGTGCACGACGGCGGAGCTCCCGTCGCCCGCGAACGTCCAGGCCCCGTAGAGCCCCAGGTGGACGCGGAGCCAGCGCAGGTCGTCGTCGGGCGGGACGCTGGGCGCACCGCCCGGCTCCGGGCGCGCCGAAGCGTCGGCGAAGCCCAGGAAGAGCTGCTTGCCCCAGGCCCGCGAGGCGACCAGGCGGGACCCGTCGAGCAGCGCGGCCCCGGCCGTGAAACGCCCCTGCGGGCTCGAGACGGCCAGGACCTGCCCCGCGAAGAGCTCGGCGAACGTCCGCGCGAGGCGGTGGACGGTGTGCCCCTCAGGCACGGGGCACCCCGCCGACCCGCACGCGGAGCATGGTCAGGCCCGACCTCACGCCTGGTGGCGCGAGGCCTCGTACGCGGCCAGCTGGTCGATGCGACGCTGGTGGCGGGCGTCGCCGCTGAACGGCTCGGCGAGGAACGCGTCGATGAACGACGTGGCCTCCTCGACCGTGTGCTGGCGCCCGCCGACCGAGATGACGTTGGCGTCGTTGTGCTGGCGGGCCAGCTTCGCGGTGTCGAGGTTCCAGGCCAGGGCGGCGCGCACGCCGTCGACCTTGTTGGCGGCGATCTGCTCGCCGTTGCCCGAGCCGCCGATCACGACGCCGAGGCTCCCGGGCTCCGCGACGACGGCCTCGCCGGCCGCGATGCAGAACGACGGGTAGTCGTCGAGGGCGTCGTACTCGTGGGCGCCGTGGTCCACGACGTCGTGGCCCGAGCTCTTGAGGTGCGTGACGAGGTGAGCCTTGAGCTCGTACCCCGCGTGGTCCGCTGCAATGTGAACGCGCATGGCCCCCATCATCCCCGATCCTGCCCCCGGATGCGTTCGCGCTCGCATAACCTGAGACGCATGACACAGACCTCACCACACGTCGAGGGCCAGACGGCGGGCACCACCGGCACCCCGACCTCCGGTATCGACCTGTCCGCGATCGACCCGGCCGTCCGTCCGCAGGACGACCTGTACCGGCACGTCAACGGCAAGTGGATCGAGTCCCACGAGATCCCCGCCGACCGCTCGATGGACGGCTCGTTCCGCGCGCTGCACGACCAGGCCGAGGAGCACGTCCGCGAGATCATCAAGGACGCCGCGGCCGCGGTCGAGGCCGGTGACGCCACGGGCGTCCAGGCCCAGATCGGCGCGCTCTTCGCGAGCTTCATGGACACCGGCACGATCGAGGCGCGCGGCGTCACCCCGCTCGCCCCGGACCTCGCGCTGCTCGCGGCCGCGACGACCCAGGCCGAGCTGACGGGCGCGCTCGGCGCGCTCCAGCGCACGGGCGGTGCCGGCGCGTTCGGGTTCTGGGTCGACAACGACGCCAAGGACCCCGAGAAGTACGTCGCATATCTCTACCAGGGCGGCCTGGGTCTGCCCGACGAGGCGTACTACCGCGAGGACCAGTACGCGGACGTGCGTGCCAAGTACGTCCCCCACGTCGCACGCATGCTGACCCTCGCGGGCGTCACGGTGGACACGTGGGGCGCGTCCCCCGAGGAGGCCGCCGAGCGCGTGCTCGCGCTCGAGACCCAGCTCGCGGCCCACCACTGGGACGTGGTGCGCGACCGCGACGCCGACCTCACCTACAACCCCATGACGCTGGGCGCGCTCGCCGATTCCGCGCCGGGCTTCGACTGGCACGCGTGGGTCCTGGCCCTGGGTGCGCCCGAGGGGTCGCTCGACCACCTCGTGGTCCGCGAGCCGGGCTTCGCGACCGGGTTCGCCGAGCTGTGGCAGTCGGTGCCGCTCGAGGACTGGAAGCTGTGGGCCGTCTACCACCTGGTCTCGGCGCGCGCGCCCTACCTCACGGACGAGCTGGTGGAGGCGAACTTCGACTTCTACGGCCGCACGCTCTCGGGGGCGCAGGAGGTCCGCGAGCGCTGGAAGCGCGGCGTCTCGCTCGTCGAGGGCGCGCTGGGCGAGGCCGTGGGCGCGGTGTACGTCGAGAGGCACTTCCCGCCGGCCCACAAGGCCCGCATGGAGGAGCTCGTCGCCTACCTCGTCGCGGCGTACCGCGAGTCGATCCTGGGGCTCGACTGGATGACCGAGGAGACCAAGGTCAAGGCGCTCGCGAAGCTCGAGGCCTTCACGCCCAAGATCGGGTACCCCGTCAAGTGGCGCGACTACTCGGCCCTCGTGGTCGAGGCCGACGACCTGGTGGGCAACGTCCGCCGGTCCAACGCGTTCGACCAGGACCGCGAGCTGGGCAAGATCGGCAAGCCGCTCGACCGCGACGAGTGGTTCATGACGCCCCAGACGGTCAACGCGTACTACAACCCTGGCATGAACGAGATCGTGTTCCCGGCCGCGATCCTCCAGCCGCCGTTCTTCGACCCCGAGGCCGAGGACGCGGTCAACTTCGGCGGGATCGGGGCCGTGATCGGCCACGAGATCGGCCACGGGTTCGACGACCAGGGGTCCAAGTACGACGGCGACGGCCGCCTCGAGGACTGGTGGACGCCCGAGGACCGGGCCGAGTTCGAGATCCGCACCAAGGCGCTCATCGCGCAGTACGACGAGTTCCGCCCGGTCCAGCTGCCCGCTGACGGCCCGCACGTCAACGGCGCGCTGACGATCGGCGAGAACATCGGCGACCTGGGCGGGCTGTCGATCGCGCTCAAGGCCTACCGCATCGCGCTGGGGCGCCCGTTGTCCGAGGCCCCGGTGATCGACGGCCTCACGGGCATCGAGCGCGTGTTCCTCGGCTGGGCCCAGGTGTGGCAGTCGAAGGGGCGGGACGAGGAGGTCGTACGTCGTCTCGCGACGGACCCGCACTCCCCCAACGAGTTCCGCTGCAACGGCGTGGTGCGCAACCTGGACGAGTTCTACGAGGCGTACGGCGTGACGGAGTCCGACGCGCTGTACCTCGCCCCGGAGGAGCGCGTCCGCATCTGGTGACGGGCCCGGACGCCCGCTGCTCCGGTCCCCGTGGGGGGCGGAGCAGGCGAGGCCGGTCTCCGGGTCGGCCAGGGCGCGGACGTGCGGGAGGAGGCGCGGGTCGAGCCAGGGTTCGCCGCGGGCGATGAACTCCGGGT
>NZ_JBHXBO010000261.1:0-5432 GCF_042726775.1 Oerskovia sp. NPDC060287 | reverse complement strand
GGCCCGACGGCGCCGCTCGCCCGGGTGCGTCACCCACCCGGGCGGTGCGACGTCAGAAGGACGAGAGCCCGGCCTTGGCCACGTTGAACCCCTTGCCGGTCTCGCTGTCCGTGCAGCGCATCCCGGTCTTGGAGCTCGTGCACGTGTAGGTCCCGACCGTCTTGGTCTGGTCGTACTCGAGCACGGCCACGTCGCCGCCTGCCTTCTGCGGCTGGTCCGCGGCCGGGACGCACGGGATGTCGACACCGTCCGCGGTGAGGGTCACGAGGTAGCCCGTGGTGCCCTTGCACCCCTCGACGGGTGCGGGCTGCGAGGCGAGCTCCGCGATCCCGCACGAGATGCCCAGGTCGCCGATCGTGCACGTGATGTTCTTGCTGGGCGTCGTGACGGTCTCGCCCGCGATCGCGACCGGGGCGTCCTCCGCCTCGGCGGGTGCCTCGGGAGTCGCCGCCGGGGCCTCCGCGACCGTGCCCTGACCGTCGGGCGACTCCGCGTCCGTGCCGCCGCCCGCGAGGCTGATCGCGAAGGCGATGACGATCGCGACGAGGATGACGTCGACGACGATGAACGCGATCCAGCCCGGGCTGAGCCGGCGGCCACCGCCGGACCCGCTGCCCTTCGCCGGGCCGCTCGGCCGCACCGGGGGCTGCGCGCCCCCACCCGTCTGCGCCTGCTCGGCGTACGCGGGCTGGTAGGGCTGCGCGGCCGGCTGTGGTGCGTAGACCGGCTGCTGGGGAGCGGCCTGCGGCGGATAGGTGGCCTGGCCCTGGTAGACGGGCTGCTGGGCAGCCGCCTGCTGGGCGGCCTGGCCCGAGCCCGGCGCGAACGCGGGCGGCGGCGGCTGGTACGCAGGCTGCTGCTCGTGGACGGGCTGAGCCACGGGAGCGGCGGGCTGGGCCGGCTGGTAGGCCGTGGCCTGCTGGTCCTGACCGTAGCCCGGCTGGGCCGGCTGGTAGGCCGTGGCCTGCTGGTCCTGACCGTAGCCCGGCTGGGCCGGCGGCTGCTGATAGGCCGGTCGCTGCTGCGCCGGAGGCACGGGCGCCTGGTACGCGGTCGCCTGGCCGTCGCCGTACGACGGTTGCGCGGGCTGGACCGGCTGGTAGGCCGTCGCCTGCTGGTCGGGCGAAGGAGGGGTCGGGTACGTCACGGGCTGCTGCGCCCCCGGCTGGAAGGCCGGCGGCCGCTGGGCAGGCTCGGAGTGCGGGGGCGGCGGAGGCACGGGGGCGTTGCCGGACATCACAGCTCCTCAGAGGACGGGACCCCGCAGTTTCGGGGCAGAAGTACGCAGCATGGCACGACGATCCTGCGTCGGTCGAACCGCACCCCTGTCCGATGAGTCCGCTATGCACCCCGTGCGAGGTCGGTGCCCCGAGGCACCGACTCCCTAGAGACCAGGTCAGCGCGCCCGCTCGTCGACCTGCACTCCCGCTCCCGGGCGCCAGGTCTCGGTCCGGACCTCCTCACCGTCCACGGTCGTCAGCACGACGCGCGACAGGTCGATCCAGAAGAGCCGGAACGGCTCGCCCGGCTCCGCCGTCCCCGCGGGTCCGAACCGGCGCGCGTCGTCGACCGAGGAACCACGGGCGGTCCCGTCGATCTTCACGTCCCCGCTGGTCATCGTGCCGTCGCCCGGGTTCGAGTGCAGCACGAACCGCGGGTCGAGGCGCAGGTCCATCGACTTGCCCGAGCGCGACGACGAACCGATCCACGCCTCGTCGCGGGCGAAACCGACCTCGGTGCCGCTGACCCGCGGCGACCCGGTGAGCGTCCGGGTCGCGAGGACGTGCTGCGCGGTCGCCTCGAAACGGGCGCGCACCCGCCGGGCAAGATCGGGGGCGTCGTCGACGAACTGCTTCCAGGAGGCCATGCCGCGATCCTTCCACGTCGGCAGTCGACCGCCGGGCCGGTCCAGGACGACGACGGCGCGCCTCCGGCCGGGCCGGGGACGCGCCGTCGGGCGTGCGTGCCCGTCAGTCGAAGACCGGGCCCTGCGTGCGCGTGCGCTTGAGCTCGAAGAAGCCGGGCGTCGAGGCGACCAGGACGCACCCGTCCCACAGCCGTCCCGCGTCCTCGCCCTTGGGCGCGGGCGTGACGACCGGACCGAAGAACGCGACATCGCCGAAAGCGACCACGGGCGTCCCCACGTCCTCGCCCACGCGCGAGATGCCCTCGGCGTGCGAGGCGCGCAGCTCGGCGTCGTAGCGGTCGCTCGTCGCGTGCTCGGCGAGCGAGGCGGGCAGGCCGACCTCGGCGAGCGACTCGGCGATCACGGCGTCGAAGTCGCTGCGCCCGCCCGGGTGCAGGCGCGTGCCGATCGCGTCGTAGAGCGGCTTGACGACGTCGTCGCCGTGCTCCTGCTGCGCCGCGATCACGACCCGGACCGGGCCCCAGCCGCGCTCCATGAGGTCCTGGTACTTCTCCGGCAGCTCGCGGCCCTCGTTGAGGACCGACAGGCTCATGACGTGCCAGCGCACGCTCACGTCGCGAACCTTGGAGACCTCGTCCATCCACCGGCTCGTCATCCAGGCCCAGGGGCAGAGCGGGTCGAACCAGAAGTCGGCGGTACGCACGGGGGCGTCGGTCTCGCGCAGGTCGTCAGCGATGTCCGACGTCGTCACAGCAGTCACGTGGTCAGGTCTCCTCGGTGGTTCGAAGGTCGGGTGGAGGCAGGACGGCCCCGCTCCCCGAGTGCTCAACGTCACGGACCCCGCACACATTCCTGCAGGCCAGGAGGTCCTCGCAAAGTCCGCGACCGGCAGGTCGCCGCGTGGGAGAATCGTCGTGGCCTACCGGCCAGCCCGATCCGTACTGAGGAGATGTTGTGCCCGGAGAGAACCTCACCCGCGCCGAAGCCGCCGAGCGCGCTGGTGTCGTCACCGTCCGTTCCTACGAGGTCGCGCTCGACCTCACGACCGGACCCACGACGTTCGGCTCGACCACGGTGGTGCGGTTCGCCGCGACCCCCGGGGCGAGCACCTTCATCGACCTGATCGCACCGACGGTCCACGAGATCACCCTCAACGGTGAGGCTCTCGACGTCGCCCAGGTCTTCGCGGACTCCCGCATCCAGCTGACGGGCCTCGCCGCCGAGAACGAGCTCCGCGTCGTCGCGGACGCCGCGTACACCAACTCGGGCGAGGGCCTGCACCGCTTCGTCGACCCGGTCGACGGCGAGGTCTACCTGTACAGCCAGTTCGAGGTCCCCGACTCGCGCCGCGTGTTCGCCGCGTTCGAGCAGCCCGACCTCAAGGCCACGTTCCAGTTCACGGTCACCGCGCCGTCCGCCTGGCAGGTCGTGTCGAACTCCCCCACGCCCGAGCCCGTCCCCGCGACGCACGCGACCGACTCCACGGTCGACGCCTCGACGTGGACGTTCGAGCCCACGCAGGTCATCTCGACCTACATCACCGCGATCGTGGCTGGCCCCTACGTGGTCGAGCGCTCCGAGCTGACCTCGTCGGACGGCCGCGTGATCCCGCTCGGCGTGTTCGCGCGCAAGTCCCTCGCGCCGCACCTGGACGCCGACTACATCTTCGAGAAGACCCGCCAGGGCTTCGCCTTCTTCGAGGAGAAGTTCGACTACCCGTACCCGTTCGCCAAGTACGACCAGCTCTTCGTGCCCGAGTTCAACGCCGGGGCCATGGAGAACGCGGGCGCCGTGACGTTCACCGAGACCTACGTCTTCCGCTCCAAGGTGACCGACGCGATCAAGGAGCGTCGCGTCGTGACGATCCTGCACGAGCTCGCGCACATGTGGTTCGGCGACCTGGTCACCATGAAGTGGTGGAACGACCTGTGGCTCAACGAGTCCTTCGCGGAGTGGGCCTCGACGCTCGCGACCGCCGAGGCGACCGAGTGGCACGAGGCCTGGACGACGTTCGCGGCCATGGAGAAGTCCTGGGCGTACCGCCAGGACCAGCTCCCCTCGACGCACCCGATCGTCGCGACGATCAACGACCTCGAGGACGTGCAGGTCAACTTCGACGGCATCACGTACGCCAAGGGCGGCTCGGTCCTCAAGCAGCTCGTCGCCTGGGTCGGCATCGACGCGTTCATGGCCGGCGTGGCCCAGTACTTCAAGAAGCACGAGTACCAGAACACCGAGCTGAGCGACCTGCTCACCGAGCTCGAGGCCACGAGCGGGCGCGAGCTCGGCTCGTGGTCCAAGCTGTGGCTCGAGACCGCGGGCGTCAACACCCTGCGCCCCGAGATCGAGCTCGACGCGCACCGACGCATCGTGTCGTTCGCGGTGCTCCAGGAGGCCCCGGCCGACTACCCGACGATCCGCCCGCACCGCCTCGCGATCGGTTTCTACAACGTGGTCGGCGGCAACCTCGTGCGCGAGCACCGCGTCGAGATCGACGTCGACGGCGTCCGCACCGAGGTCCCCGAGCTCGCGGGCCTCGACCGTCCGCAGCTCGTGCTGCTCAACGACGACGACCTGGCATACGCCAAGATCCGTCTCGACGAGGCCTCGCTCGAGGTCGCGATCGAGCACCTCGCGGACATCACGGACCCGCTCGCGCGCTCGCTCGTGTGGGGCTCGGTCTGGGACGCGACGCGCGACGGCGAGACCCCGGCGGGCGAGTACGTGCGCCTGGTCCTCGGGAACATCGCCCGCGAGACCGAGTCCACGACGATCCGCACGACGCTCAACCAGCTCGCGCTGGCCGCGAAGTCGTACGTGACGCCCGGCAAGCAGGCCGCGACGCTCGCGGTCGTGGGCGACGAGCTGTGGCGCCTCGCCCAGTCGGCACAGGCCGGCACCGACGCGCAGTTCCAGTTCGTGAAGTTCTTCGCGCACCTCGCCTCGACCCCGGCTCACGCCGACGCGCTGCGCGGGCTGCTCGACGGGACCGTGACGCTCGAGGGCCTCGAGATCGACACCGACCTGCGCTGGGAGATCCTCGAGGGCCTCGTCCTCCTGGGCCGTGCGGACCAGGCCGAGGTCGACGCCGCGCTCGCCCAGGACCACACCGCCACGGGCCAGCAGTCGGCGGCCCGTGCGACCGCGACGGCCCCGACGACGGCGGCCAAGCTCGCCGCGTTCGCGTCGCTCGTGGACTCGGACGAGGCACCCAACGCGATCGTGCGCGCCACGACGCAGGGCTTCCAGCACGTCAACGACCCGGCCGTCCTGGCCCCGCTCGTCGAGAAGTACTTCGCCTCGCTGACCACGCTGTGGGCAGAGCGGAGCTACCACATCGCCGAGACGCTCGTCGTGGGGCTCTACCCCGCGCCGCTCGCGAACGCCGAGCTGCGCGACGCGACGCAGGCCTGGCTCGAATCCCACGCCGACGCCGCCCCCGCGCTGCGCCGTCTGGTCGTCGAGAACCTCGCAGGCGTCGAGCGGGCGCTCGCGGCGCAGGCCGCGGACGTCTGAGGCTGACCCACCGCTGACGACCGACGCCGGGGTGGAGGGGAAGGTTCCC
>NZ_JBHXBO010000260.1:0-5437 GCF_042726775.1 Oerskovia sp. NPDC060287 | reverse complement strand
CCCCCGAAGGGGTGCGGGCCTCTCGGCGCTGCTGGTCGGGCCGGTCAGTCCAGGTAGTCGCGCAGGACCTGCGAGCGGCTCGGGTGACGCAGCTTCGACATGGTCTTGGACTCGATCTGACGGATGCGCTCACGCGTCACGCCGTAGACCTTGCCGATCTCGTCGAGCGTCTTGGGCTGCCCGTCGCTCAGGCCGAAGCGCATGGAGACGACGCCCGCCTCACGCTCGGAGAGGGTGTCGAGAACCTGGTGGAGCTGCTCCTGGAGCAGCGTGAAGCTCACGGCGTCCGCGGGGACCACGGCCTCCGAGTCCTCGATGAGGTCACCGAACTCGCTGTCACCGTCCTCGCCGAGCGGCGTGTGCAGCGAGATGGGCTCGCGGCCGTACTTCTGGACCTCGACGACCTTCTCGGGGGTCATGTCGAGCTCCTTGGCGAGCTCCTCCGGGGTGGGCTCGCGGCCCAGGTCCTGGAGCATCTGGCGCTGCACGCGGGCCAGCTTGTTGATGACCTCGACCATGTGCACCGGGATACGGATGGTGCGGGCCTGGTCGGCCATGGCGCGCGTGATGGCCTGACGGATCCACCACGTCGCGTACGTCGAGAACTTGTAGCCCTTGGTGTAGTCGAACTTCTCGACCGCACGGATCAGACCGAGGTTGCCCTCCTGGATCAGGTCCAGGAACAGCATGCCGCGGCCCGTGTAGCGCTTGGCGAGCGAGACGACCAGACGCAGGTTGGCCTCGAGCAGGTGGTTCTTGGCGCGACGACCGTCGCCCGAGATCCACTCGAGCTCACGGCGCAGCTTGGGCTCGAACGTGTCGCCCGAGCTCAGGCGCTCCTCGGCGAACAGGCCGGCCTCGATGCGCTTGGCGAGCTCGACCTCCTGCTCGGCGTTCAGCAGCGCGACCTTGCCGATCTGCTTGAGGTAGTCCTTGACCGGGTCCGCCGTGGCGCCCGCGGTCACGACCTGCTGGGCCGGTGCGTCGTCGTCGTCCGCGTCGGAGTAGACGAAGCCACGCGACTCGTCCGCCTCCTCGGCGGGCTTGGCGGCGGTCGCGGGGGTCTCCGCGTCGTCGTCGGTCTCGACGAGGTCCTCGACCACGACCTCGTCGGAGTCCTCGTCGTCCTTGGCGCCGCGCTTGCGGCGCGTGGTGGCCGCTGCCTTGGGGGCAGCTGTCTTGGCCGTCGTGGCACGCTTGCGCGCCGCGGGTGCCTTGGCGGCGGGCGCTGCGGCCTCGTCGGTCGCGGCGTCCGTGGACCCGGCCTCGGCAGCGGCGGTGGCTGCGGCGGTGCGCGTCGTCGTGACGGCACCTGCCCGCGGGGTCGCGGCCTTCTTGGTGGCGGGCTTGACGGCCCGCGACGTGGTGGTGGAGCGCGAGGAGGTGGCGGCGGCGACCTTGGTCGCGACGGGGATCTCGACCTCGACACCGGCACCGGCCAGTGCACGCAGCACGGCCTTCAGACGCTTGGGGTCGCCGATCGTCGCGCTCTCGCAGGCGTTGCGAAAGCTCTCGGCGTCGACCCGGCCGTTCTCACTGCCCTTGCGCAGCAGTTCCTGCAACGCGGGGTGTTCGAACTCGTGCGGGAGAGCGGGGTTCTGGGAAGAGGGCGCCACAAACCGACCTTTCGGCAATCACTGGAGGGGCGTGCCCGGGAGATCGGAGGACTCTCGGATCATGTGCGGACACCTATATTGTACCGGCCGAACCGTCGTCGGGCGCCGGTGAAGCGTGTTCCGACGCGGGTGAGTTGCCGCCTACAGGCCTGCACACGTCCACTCCGCTGCTGTCGTCCCCTGGTCAACGCGCCGGGACCGCGGAAGATTCCCCCGGACGATGGTCCTGGTCACACCCTCCGGCCCCCGCGCGTCGAGCGGCCGCGCGGGCGACACGACGCGGACCCTGCGAGCCCTCGTCAGGGTCGGTGCGGCTTGACCGCGAGCACCGGGCACGGGGCGTCCAGGAGGATGCGCTGGGCGTTGGACCCGAGGATGAGCTTGCCGACCGGGCTCCGTCGACGCAGACCGATCACGATCAGGCCGGCACCGTGGGTCTCCGCGGTCGACACCAGGTCCTCGGCGACCTCGCCCGTGCCGGTCACGACCTGGTGCGGGATCCCTGCCTCGTCGAGGGGCGCCGTGATCCGGGCGATGTCCGCGAGCCGCTCGTCGGCCTGCTCGGGGAGCGAGCGGCCGTCCTTGTCGCTCACGACGACCAGGAGCTCGCTCCGACGGCTGATCGCCTCGTCGACGGCGGTGCCGAGAGCCTCGCGACCCTCGGGGGTGGACAGGTAGCCGACGACGACCGTCATGGGAATCCTCCGTCATGGTCATGCCTGCCGGCATGCCTGCTGGCGCGCGCAGGACGGGGCTTCCCGGGCTGCGGACCGGGACCACCCCGGCAGGTGCGACGGTACCGGAACGCCCGCCGATCCTCACCTCGCGACGTCCGCCTCGGCGCGGGCCCAGCCCGGTGCGAGCCCCGCCTCGAGCGCGCTCCTGACGAGCAGCGCGAGCCGGTACGCGGGGTCTGCGCCGAGCGCCCTCTCGAGACGGTCCGCGGCCAGCCCGCCGTCTCCCTCCCACCAGGCCAGGAGCGCAAGGAGCGTGAGGGCGGGCGCCTGCCTGCCCTGGCGGCCGGCGCCCACGACCTCTTCGAGGACCGTGCGCGCGCTCCGCACGAGGTCCGGGTCGGGCGGCAGCCCGACCGCGGGGTCGACCATCGCCGCGATGACAGAGGCGGTCCCCGCCTCGACCCGCGGTCCCGGGACGGCGGTCGCGGTGAGGCGGGCGACGTCCTCCGTGCCCGCGGTGAACGAGAGCAGGACGGCGTCCCTGACCGGGATGCTCTCGAGCGCCGCCTCGAGGCGTCCCAGGAGAGCGGGCGGCAGCGCACCCTCGCCCCCACGCTCGCGTCGGTCGACGGTCGCGACGGCGGCCTGCCATGCGTCGAGGCCCGCGGCCCGCCAGCGGGCCGTGGCGTCCCCGCCGACCGCGAGCGCCTTCTCGCGTTCGGCGCGCCAGCGTGCGGAGGCCCGGACGGCCCGACGGCGCAGCGCGGGCTCGAGCACCGCGATCGCGAGGGAATGGGCCCGGGAGGGCGCGACGGCGGCCCCCGCGAGGACCATGTGCGCGCCGACCTGGGTGGACTCGAGATCGGTGAGCGGCCTGCCCGCCGCGGGGCAGCACGCCTCGTCGAGGCAGTCGAGCGACGAGTAGCCCCGTGCGCCCACGACCCACGCCTCCAGGTCGCCCAGGAAGTCCTCGGCAGCATCCCGGCAGTGCTCGACCGCGGCGCGCTCACGAGCGGCCGAGGCGCCGCCCGTCCGCAGGTCCGCGTCGGTGTACACGACGAGCACCGCGCGCCGTGCGCCGTCGGCGCACAGGTGCGAGACGAGCGTGCGGGCGACCTGCGGGCCGTGCTCGAGGTCGGCGAGGTCTCCCAGGTCCACGCGCGCGACCAGCCCCACCCGGCCGCGCGGGGTGCGCAGGCTGATCAGGACCGCGCTGTCGTCGGGGCGGTACCCGAGCCGGAAGGGGACGTAGGCGAGGAGCTCGCGGGGCCCGCGGGCCCGGATCGTGGTCGTCATGCGGCTCATCCCACCGCGCGACCAGCGCCTCGTGGCGATCCCTGGCGAAGCTGTGGACGGCGTTCCGTGCCCACGGGGGCTGTGGTCGAGCCACGTGCCGCGCAATGACTACGGTGTGGGGGTGCGTCGTCCATCTGACTCGATCGATCGCCCCCGGACCGCGCGGGCGACCGCTGTCGCGGCCTGCCTCGCGCTCGGCCTGCTCGCGGGCTGCTCGGCCCCCGCCGCCCCCCCGACCGGACCCGACCGCGGGACGGGAGAGGCGCCGTCGGGCGATGCCTCGTCCCCGGCCCCCGAGGGTCTCTCCCCCGCTGCCGACATGCCCTCGTTCGACGAGAGCTCCGTGGCGGGAGCCCTGGTCGAGGGCTTCCCCGTCGACGTGGTTCCCGTCCCGCCCGAGGCGCAGGTCCTCGCGAGCTCGGCGGCCGACGTCGAGGGCCAGCCGCTGCGCCAGGTGACCCTCAACCTCTCGTCGCCCGCCTCGGTCCAGGAGGTCCTCGACTTCTACTCGCAGGCGATGGTGACGGCGGGCTTCACAGCGGTCGCGGGCTCCTCGACGGGCGGGCTGAGCGGCCAGGCCGCGTTCAACCGGGCGACGCCCGAAGGGACGACCGAGACCCTGTTCGTGGGCGTCCTGGACACCGAGGACGCCCGCCTCGTGACGGTCAGCGGGCAGGTCGTCGCTCCCGCGTGACCTAGGCTGCGGTCATGCCTGCTGACGCCCCTGCGCCCGCCTCCCTGCCCGTCGACCGCGAGAACCTCCGCCCCGACGTCGACGCGGCCCTCAGCGCCTTCCTCGACTCCCAGCGGGCCCAGCTCGCCGCGATCGGCGAGGACGCCGCACCTCTCGCCCAGGCCACCGCCGACCTGCTCACGGGTGGCAAGCGCCTGCGGGCAGCCTTCTGCTACTGGTCCTGGCGCGCGCACGGTGGCCAGGTCGACGACGGGCGCCGACGTGCGGCCGTCCGGACGGGCGCGGCGCTCGAGCTCTTCCAGGCGGCCGCCCTGTTCCACGACGACGTCATGGACAACTCCGACACCCGGCGCGGCCGCCCCGCGGCGCACCGTGCGTTCGCGGCGCGGCACCGCGACGCGGCCTGGTCGGGCAGCGACGTCCAGTACGGCTCGTCGGCAGCGATCCTGCTCGGCGACCTGTGCCTCATCGGGAGCCAGGCGGAGATCCGTGGGGCTCTCGTCGGGATCCCCGAGGACGTCGCGCTGCGGACCCGGACGCTGTTCGACGACATGCAGACCGAGGTCACGGTCGGGCAGTACCTCGACGTGCTCGCACAGGCCGTGCCGTGGGGCGAGGACCTGGACGCCGACGAGGCCAGGGCACGCGCGGTGATCCGCTCGAAGTCGGCCCGGTACTCGGTCGAGCACCCGCTCGCGCTGGGGGCCGCCCTCGCGGGCGCGTCCCCCGACCGCCTCGCGGCGGTCCCCACCTACGGCCTGCCGATCGGCGAGGCGTTCCAGCTCCGCGACGACCTGCTGGGGGTGTTCGGCGACCCGTCGACGACGGGCAAGCCCGCCGGGGACGACCTGCGCGAGGGCAAGCGGACCGTCCTGGTCTCGCGTGCGCTGCGGACCGCGACGCCCGCCCAGCGCGACCTGCTGCTGGGTGCCCTGGGCGATCCCGGGCTGGACCTGGCCACGGTCGACACGCTGCGTGGCCTGCTGGTCGAGACCGGAGCGGTCGCCGCGGTCGAGGGACTCATCGACGAGCTGAGCGAGCAGGCCTTCGCGGCGCTCGCCGCGCACGATCTCGCGTCACCGGGCGCAGAGGTGGTCGCCGAGCTCGCGCGCGCCGCGGTGCAGCGCACGGCCTGAGATTCGACACCCCGGCGC
>NZ_JBHXBO010000259.1:0-5511 GCF_042726775.1 Oerskovia sp. NPDC060287 | reverse complement strand
AGGCCGGCACCCCACGGGGGTGCCGGCCTGCCGCGTGTCGCGACCCAGGATCAGCCGTTCGCAGCGGCCTTCAGGTCGTCGACGAACGTCGGGTTGGCCTCGAGCCACTCGCGCACCGAGGCGTCGTTGTCGGAGCCCTCGTTCTCGTTGAACATGATGTTCTCGAGCGAGAAGAGCTGCTCGTCGCTCAGCGTGAGCGCCGAGATCCAGGACGCGACGTCGGGGTGGTCCGCGGTGAAGCCCGTGCGGGCGACCGAGTGGATCTTCTCGGCGTCACCCATCGCGCCCTCGGGGTCCTCGAGGTCCTTGACGGGGAACGCGTCGTAGGCCCAGTGCGGGCGCCACAGCGTCACGGCGACGTTCTCGCCCGCGTCGGTCTTGCTCTTGAGCTCGGCGAGCATGGCCGGGGTCGAGGAGATGACGAAGTCCATGTCGTCCAGCCCGTAGGTCGGGATGGCCTCGTCCTGCGTGATGCGGGTCAGGCCGGCGCCGGACTCGATGCCGACGATGCGGTTGTCGAACAGGTCGGCGTTCGCGGCGAGGTCGGCGAGGCTGTCGACGGGGGCGTCCTCGTTCACGGCGACGGTCAGCTTGGCGTCGTCGTACCAGTAGCCGAGGTCCTCGAGGTCGTCCCCGAACTTCTCCAGGTAGTCGGCGTGCGTGAGCGGGAGCCACATGTCGAAGTTGACGTCGAAGTCGCCCCCCGCCATGCCGGTGTAGACGACGCCGGGGTCGGCGGTCTCGGTGCGGACCGAGTAGCCCTCGTCCTCGAGGATCGCCTTGAACAGGTGCGAGACCGCGATGCCCTCGTCCCAGCCGGAGTGGATCGCGATGGTGATGTCCTTGCTGGGCTCGGCCGAGGCCGAGCCGGAGCCCGAGTCGGTCTCGCCCGAGGCGCAGGCTGCGAGCCCGAGCCCCAGCGCGAGCGAGGAGGCGACGATCGCCGTGCGACGACGGGCCTGGTGGTGACGTGCGGGAGACATGCTGTCCTTCCTTCGGGGGCGTGCCGCTGGTGCGGCCGTGCCCTCCTGGGTTGGTGGTGGTGCAGAAGACGTGCCGGCCCGGGCGGGCCGGGGCTCAGACCGCGCTGGCCGCGAGGGCCTTGGCGACGGGCGAGCGGGTGCTGAGCGCCGAGGTGACGCGGTCGAGGAAGATCGCGAGGATCACCACGGACAGGCCGGCCTCGAAGCCGAGCGAGATGTTGATGCGCTGCAGGGCCGCGACGACGTCGCCTCCCAGCCCGCCGGCGCCGACGAGACCGGCGAGCACGACCATCGAGAGCGAGAGCATGATGACCTGGTTGACGCCGGCCATGATGGTCGGCATGGCGAGGGGGAGCTGGATCTGGCGCAGGATGCGCCCGGGAGTCGACCCGAACGCGTGGCCGGCCTCGACGACCTCGGAGTCGACCTGGCGGATGCCCAGCTCGGTGAAGCGCACGCCGGGGGCGAGGGCGAACACCACGGTCGCGACGATGCCGGGGACGGGGCCCGTGAGGAAGATCATGACCATGGGGATGAGGTAGACGAACCCCGGCATGGTCTGCATGAAGTCGAGCACGGGACGCACGACGCGTGAGACCTTGTCGTTCCGGGCGGCCCAGATGCCCAGCGGGATGCCGATGACGAGGGAGATCACGCTCGCGACGAGCACGAGCGCCAGGGTGTCCATGGCGTTGTCCCACTGGTCGACGCTCGCGATCACGACGAAGCCGACGAGGGCGGTGACGGCCAGCTTCCACCCCTTGGCGAAGAAGGCGAGGACCGCGAGCACGAGCGCGACGACGAGGAAGGGCGGGCCCTGGAGGACCAGCGCGAGAGCGTCGTAGCAGGAGAGCAGGACGTCCTTGACGACCGCGAAGAACGGCTTGAACGAGGCGATCAGCCAGGCGACGAAGAGGTCGACCCAGTCGCCGAGCGGCAGCCGGGGGACGAACGTGTCGGTGGTGCTCATGCGTTCGCTCCTTCCGTCGTGGGGACGTCGTGCGGGGCGTTCGCGCCCTCGGCGGCGTCGTTCGAAGGACGGGGTCGGTGGTCCTCGTCCTCGTCGGGCCCGACGTCGTCGCTCTCCTCGAGCGTGGGCGGCACCATGGCCTCGAGCAGGGTCACGCGCGGGATCACGCCGACCAGGCGGTTCCTGTCGTCGGTGACCGCGACGGGAAGCGGGGACTCGGCTGCGGGGGCGAAGAGCTCCGCGAGGGGGGTGTCGACGCTCACGGGAGCGACGCCGTCGTGCACGATCGACTCGATGCTCGTGTGGTCGCCGCCCGACTTGAGGAGAGCGACCGCGTCGTCGTCGCGCACGACGCCGCGCAGGACGCGCTGACGGTCGACGACGTAGGCCGCCGACACCTGCGCCTCGCGCATGGTGCGGCTCGCCACGCGAGGGCCCCCGCCGAGCGGGACGACCGCCGTGGGGCGGACCATGACCGACGAGGCGGTCAGGACGCGGGTGCGGTCGACGTCGGCGACGAACTGCGCGACGTAGTCGTTCGCGGGGTCGGAGAGTATCTCCTCGGCCGTGCCGATCTGGACCGTGCGACCGTCGCGCATGACCGCGATGCGGTCTCCCAGGTGCATGGCCTCGTTGAGGTCGTGCGTGATGAAGATGATGGTCTTGCCCAGGGTCTGCTGGAGATCGAGGAGCTGTTCCTGCATCTCGCGGCGGATCAGCGGGTCGAGCGCGGAGAAGGCCTCGTCCATGAGCAGCACGTCGGTGTCCGCGGCCAGGGCGCGGGCCAGGCCCACACGCTGGCGCATGCCGCCCGAGAGCTGCGAGGGCAGCGAGTCCTGCCAGCCGCCCAGGCCCACGAGGTCGAGGGCCTTCTGCGCCTTGTCGCGGCGCTCGGCCTTGCTCATGCCCTGGATCTCGAGCGGGTACGCGGCGTTGTCCAGGACGGTGCGGTGGGGGAGCAGGGCGAAGTGCTGGAACACCATGCTCACGCGGCTGCGTCGCAGGGCGCGCAGCTGCTTGGCGCTGACGGTCGCGAGATCGGCGTCGCCCAGGAGGACGTGGCCGGCGGTGGGCTTCCACAGGCCGTTGAGCATGCGGATGAGCGTGGACTTGCCTGAGCCGGACAGGCCCATGACCACGAAGATCTCGCCCTGCTTGACGTCGAAGCTCGCGTCGATGACCGCGGCCGTGCCGAGGGGCTTGACGTCGGTGCGGCTCGCGCCCTCCTTGAGGCGGCGCACGGCCTCCTGCGGGCGGCGGCCGAAGACCTTGTAGACGCCCTGGACGCTGACGGCCACGGGGCGGTCGTCGGGAAGGGCCGCGGCGCCGTGGGCGCCGGGGTACGGCTCGGTCTCGACCGGGAGCAGGACCGGGGCCGTGCTCTGCCCGGTGCTGCTGTCGGTGCTGTTGCTCGTGCTGCTGGTCGTCATGCTGGCGGTGCTCGCCACCTTCCACGTGTCGTGGCGGTTCCGGAACGCTCCGGGGAGGGCGCCAGGGGGACCTGGCAGCGACCTCCCGGTGCGCTCAGCGCCGTCAGGCGCGTCACGGTCCACCGGATCGTGGCCCGCTGCCTGGGGCCGCCCGGGAGGGTGGCCGCCGCGAGACGCTGCGGGCCGTGACCTGTCGCCGGACGGCGAGGTGCCGGGGCCGGGACAGGTCGATCTGTCTCCTGCACCCTGCCCGATCCAAGGACGAATTGCTACCGAGTGGCCAGTGTGCATGGCGGTTTGCGGAGAGTTGCTTGACTGTTCAATCGTTGCGAGCGCGCGGTTTTGACCATTCACAGGATCGTTACTGCTTCGTGATCTTGAAATGGTCAAGCAGATTTGTTATCGCGCGCGGGCGCGAACTGTTGTATCGGCTCCCCGCCGCTCGAGGGTGTCGCCCGTGCCCGGCGTGGTCACCCCGCCCCGTCCCGCTGACCCCCGGTAGTCTGGAGCGACACCGTCAGAACCGTCGTTCGGAGCACCATGTCTTCTGCCACGCCCGCCGCCCAGGCCTCGTTCGACGAGGTCCCCGGCCGCTACAAGGTCCGCGACCTGTCCCTCGCCGAAGCGGGTCGCCACCAGATCCGCCTGGCCGAGCACGAGATGCCCGGGCTCATGGCGCTGCGCGCCGAGTTCGGCGAGTCGCAGCCCCTGGCCGGCGCGCGCATCGCGGGCTCGCTCCACATGACCGTCCAGACGGCCGTCCTCATCGAGACCCTCGTCGCGCTCGGTGCGCAGGTGCGCTGGGCGAGCTGCAACATCTTCTCGACGCAGGACGAGGCCGCCGCGGCCATCGTCGTCGGCCCGCACGGCACGCCCGAGGACCCCCAGGGCGTCCCCGTCTTCGCGTGGAAGGGCGAGAGCCTCGAGGAGTACTGGGACTGCACCGAGCAGATCCTGCTCTGGCCGGGCGACGAGGGCGCGAACCTCATCCTCGACGACGGTGGCGACGCCACGATGCTCGTCCACCTGGGCCTGCAGTACGAGCGCCTCGGCACGGTCCCCCCGGACACGCTGCCGGGCGAGCCGGACCACACGCACGAGATGAACGTCGTGCGCTCGGTCCTGCGCCGCGCGCTCGCCGCCGACCCGCTGCGGTGGACCGGCATCTCCGAGCAGCTGCTCGGCGTGACCGAGGAGACCACGACGGGCGTGCACCGCCTGTACCAGCTCGCCGAGTCGGGCGAGCTGCTGTTCCCCGCGATCAACGTCAACGACTCGGTCACCAAGTCGAAGTTCGACAACAAGTACGGCATCCGCCACTCGCTGCCCGACGGCATCAACCGCGCGACCGACGTCCTCATGGGCGGCAAGGTCGCGTTCGTCGCGGGCTACGGCGACGTGGGCAAGGGCGCAGCAGAGGCCTTCCGTGGTCAGGGTGCGCGCGTCATCGTGTCCGAGGTCGACCCGATCTGCGCGCTGCAGGCCGCGATGGACGGCTACCAGGTCGCGCGCATCGAGGACGTCCTGGGCGAGGCCGACTTCTTCATCACGACCACGGGCAACAAGGACGTGGTCACGGCCGAGCACATGACGGCGATGAAGAACAAGGCGATCGTCGGCAACATCGGCCACTTCGACAACGAGATCGACATGGCGGGGCTGGCCCAGATCCCGGGCATCACGCGCACCGAGATCAAGCCGCAGGTCCACGAGTGGACGTTCCCGGCCACGGGCGACGAGGAGCCGCGCTCGATCATCGTCCTGTCCGAGGGCCGCCTGCTCAACCTGGGCAACGCGACGGGCCACCCGTCGTTCGTCATGAGCAACTCGTTCTCGAACCAGGTCATCGGCCAGATCGAGCTCTTCGAGGACAGCAAGCGCCCCGAGGGCGAGCGGACCTACGAGCGTCAGGTCTACCGCCTGCCCAAGGTCCTCGACGAGAAGGTCGCGCGCCTGCACCTCGATGCTCTGGGCGTGCGCCTGACCGAGCTCTCGAAGAGCCAGGCGGACTACCTCGGGATCCCGGTCGAGGGGCCGTACAAGCCTGAGCACTACCGCTACTGAGCGGGCGTGCGCCGCTGAGCGCGAGGTCGACGCCGCAGGGCCGGGTTCCGGGAGGAGCCCGGCC
>NZ_JBHXBO010000258.1:0-5605 GCF_042726775.1 Oerskovia sp. NPDC060287 | reverse complement strand
CGGTGTTGGTCGTGATGGCCTCCTCCCACGACCCGTCCTCGATCATCTCGGTGATCGCGGCGTTGATGTCCTCGCACTTGTCGCTGCTCTGCGGGATCCCGACGCCGTAGCGCTCGGTCGAGAACGGCGCCCCGACGACCTTGACCTTGCCCTTGTTCGCAGGCTGGGCAGCGAGGCCGGCCAGGATGATGTCGTCCGTGGTGACCGCGTCGACCTGGCCCGAGAGCAGGGCCGTGACGCACTCGGCGTAGCCGGGCTGCTCGAGGAGCTGGACCCCGGCGGCGTACTCGTCCTTGATGCGCTGCGCGGACGTGGATCCCGTGACCGAGCAGAGGTTCTTGCCCTCGAGGTCCTCAGGGCCCTTGATGTCGGTGTTGTCCTCGGCGACGAGCAGGTCCTGCCCGGCGACGAAGTACGGACCGGCGAACGCGACGGTCTCCTTGCGCTTGTCGGTGATCGAGTACGTCGCGAAGATCATGTCGACCTGGTCGGTGCTCAGCAGCGTCTCGCGCTGGGCGGACGGTGCTTCCTTCCACTCGATCTGGTCCTCCGAGTAGCCCAGCTTCTCGGCGACGTAGCGGGCGACGTCGGTGTCGAACCCCGTGTAGGTGTCGCCCTCCTTGAAGCCGAGGCCCGGCTGGTCGAACTTGATGCCGATCGTGATCTTCTCGCCGCCGCCACCGGTCGTGGCGGCGTCGGTCTCGCCGCCCGAGTCGTCGGTGCCGCCGCTGCAGGCGCCGAGGATCAGGGCGGTGGCTGCGGTGAGGGCGAGGAGCCCTCCGGTTCTGGTGCGTGCTCGCATGGTGTCTTCCCCTTCGTCGTGCCGAGCCGTCACGGGGGACCTGGTGGTCACCCGCTCCGCCCGGCTGGTTCGTGGCCGGTCGAGCTGTCGGTTCTTGCAGGTGGTCGCCGGGCTCTTCGTCGAGGCCGGGACCCGTGGGGCGTGCTGTGCTGCGCGGGGAGGTGCTGGTCGGGGGCGGTGTGCTGGTGTCGGACGTGCGGTCAGTGCGTCAGGATCTTGGACAGGAAGTCCTGGGCGCGGTGGCTCTGGGGGTTCGTGAAGAACTCCTCGGGCGGGGCCTCCTCGACGATCTGGCCGTCCGCCATGAAGACGACGCGGTGCGCCGCCTTGCGCGCGAAGCCCATCTCGTGGGTCACGACGATCATGGTCATGCCCTCCTTGGCCAGCGCGACCATGACGTCGAGGACCTCGTTGATCATCTCCGGGTCCAGGGCCGAGGTGGGCTCGTCGAAGAGCATGACCTTGGGGTGCATGGCCAGCGCCCGTGCGATCGCCACGCGCTGCTGCTGCCCGCCCGAGAGCTGGGCGGGCATCTTGTCGGCCTGGTTCCCGATCCCGACGCGGTCGAGCAGGGCCAGCGCCTCCTTCTTGGCGTCCGCGGACTTCATACGCCGGACCTTGAGCGGGCCGAGCGTCACGTTGTCGAGGATCGTCTTGTGGGCGAAGAGGTTGAACGACTGGAAGACCATCCCGACGTCCGACCGGAGCCGGGCCAGGGCCTTGCCCTCCTCGGGGAGCGGCTCGCCGTCGATCGCGATGGTGCCCGTGTCGATGGTCTCGAGCCGGTTGATGGCCCGGCAGAGCGTGGACTTGCCCGAGCCCGAGGGGCCGATCACGACGAGGACCTCACCGCGTCGCACCGTCAGGTCGACGTCCTTGAGGACGTGGAGGTCCCCGAAGTGCTTGTTCACCCCGCGCAGCTCGACGAGCGGGGCACCGAGCTCGTCGTCACGGGAGGTCCCGGCGGGCGCGGGCAGGGAGGAGGTGGGCGACGCGTCGGGAGCGTCGCTCGGGGTGTTCGGTTGCGCGTCCATTTCATGAACCTAGGGGGGATTTGTTGCGCACGCCACTGTTTCCGGCAACAGTTCGGCAACAGAAGGGCAACAGATGCCCGGCTGGTGGGGAACGCGCGTTTCGGTGGGGCGGGTGCGGCGCCGTACCCTTGACGGTGATGTTCTCCACCGCCCTCCGCCCCGAAGACAGCCCCGCCGCGGGTCCCTCCGACGCACCTGCGGGGGCCGCGCCGCGCACCTACATGGTCCGCACGCTGGGCTGCCAGATGAACGTGCACGACTCCGAGCACATGGCCGGCATGCTCGAGCAGGCCGGCTACACCCGCGCGGAGGCCGCCGACGAGGCCGCGCACCGCGCCGACGTCGTCGTCATCAACACGTGCGCGGTACGTGAGAACGCCGCGACGCGCCTGTACGGGAACCTCGGCCAGCTCGCGTCGATCAAGGCCAAGCGCCCCGGCATGCAGATCGCGGTCGGGGGCTGCCTCGCGCAGAAGGACCGGTCGGGCATCGTCGAGAAGGCTCCCTGGGTCGACGTGGTGTTCGGCACGCACAACCTCGACGCCCTGCCCGTGCTCCTCGAGCGTGCACGGCACAACGAGGCCGCGCAGGTCGAGATCGCCGAGTCGCTCCAGGTCTTCCCGTCGACGCTGCCGACCAAGCGCGAGTCGGTCTACGCGGGCTGGGTGTCGATCAGCGTCGGCTGCAACAACACGTGCACGTTCTGCATCGTGCCGCACCTGCGCGGCAAGGAGCGTGACCGGCGCCCGGGGCAGGTCCTGGCCGAGGTCCAGGCGCTCGTCGAGCAGGGTGCGATCGAGGTGACCCTGCTGGGTCAGAACGTCAACAGCTACGGCGTCGAGTTCGGCGACCGTGGGGCGTTCGCCAAGCTGCTGCGCGCGTGCGGTGAGATCGAGGGCCTCGAGCGGGTGCGCTTCACGTCCCCGCACCCTGCGGCCTTCACCGACGACGTGATCGCGGCCATGGCCGAGACGCCCAACGTCATGCCCCAGCTGCACATGCCGCTCCAGGCCGGCTCGGACCGCGTCCTGCGGGCCATGCGCCGCTCCTACCGCTCGGAGAAGTTCCTCGGGATCCTCGACCGCGTGCGCGAGGCCATGCCCGACGCGTCGATCACGACGGACCTCATCGTGGGCTTCCCGGGCGAGACCGAGGAGGACTTCGCCGAGACGCTGCGCGTCGTCGAGGCCTCCCGGTTCTCGTCGGCTTTCACGTTCCAGTACTCCCAGCGCCCGGGGACCCCCGCCGCGACGTTGCCGGACCAGCTGCCCAAGGAGGTCGTCCAGGAGCGCTACGAGCGGCTACAGGCGCTCCAGGACCGGGTCAGCGCCGAGGAGTCCGCGCGCCAGGTCGGGCGCACGGTCGAGGTGCTCGTGACCGAGGGGTCGGGGCGCAAGGACGGCGCCACGCACCGGTTGACGGGACGTGCGGCGGACAACCGTCTGGTGCACCTGGCCGTGCCCGACGACGTCGTCACCCTCATGGCCGGTCGCGGTGACGGTGACGTCCTGGCCGACGACCCGCGCCTGGCCGACGGCCTGGACCCTCGCCTGCCCCGACCCGGGGACATGGTGACCGTCGAGGTGACCCGGTCCGCGCCGTACCACCTGGTCGCCGACTCGGCCGTGGTCGGCGTCACGGGGGCGGGCGGGACCGGCACCTACTCGGTCCGCCGCACGCGCGCGGGTGACGCCTGGGTCGCCCGGGAGAAGACGCGGCTGGGCGGCGGCGACGACCACGGGCACTCGCACGGTGCACCGGCCGCAGGCGGTCCGGTCAGCCTGGGACTGCCGAGCCTGCGTCGTCCCTGAGCCGATCCTGGGCGGGCGCCCGACTCGTCCTCCGGACGGGCCGGCGCGCCCGGGCCCTCTGCCGGGGCCGACCGCGCCACCCACAGGAGCCCCGTCTCACACCGGCGGGAGCTGGCCGCCGATCGTGTTGAACAGCTGGACCGCGGTCCCGAGCCCGCACGAGACGACCTGGCCGAGCTGGTCGTCGGTCGCGCCCCGTTCGAGGTCGACCGAGACCTCGGCGTACAGCGCCAGCCCCTGGCTCTCCTCGCGGACGTAGACCTTGGGCCAGATGCGCTCGCGGTTCCAGTCGTTGACGGCCTGGAGGACAGCGAGCCGGGACGTCACGGGGAGGGTCGTCGACCAGCGTCCACGGACCTGGAGGATCTCCTGGTGCTCGCCGAGCAGCAGGAACCAGAACCGGTTGCCGTCCCAGGTCCCGGTGACGTCGCCGTCGTCGTCGATGCGGAAGTGGTAGCCGCGCCGCGAGAGGTAGTCGCCGATGCGTCGGGTCGACAGGGGGGTGGGGAGCTCGACGTCGATCGCCACGTCGTCCACGGGCTTGGGCCGGTGGTTGCCGAACAGGCGCGCGAGCCAGCTGGTGCGGGGGGCGGGACTCATGGTGCCGACCTCGCCGGGTCCGGGTAGAACTCGTCGAGCGCGTCGAAGAACATGGACCCGGTCGACAGGCCGCACTGGAGCAGCTGGTCGAGCTGGTCGTCGTTGACGCCGTGCTCGAGGTCCACCGTGACCTCGGTGAAGACGTGGACCATGCCGTTGTCGCGCACACGCGTGTAGGCCTTGGGCCAGATGCGGTCGGCGTTCCACTCGTTGCAGAACTCGAGGATCTCCTCGAGGCGCTCGATCGTGATGTCCCTGTTCCACTGGCCGCGTACCTGCAGGATCTCCTGGTGCGTGCCGAAGAGCAGGAAGTAGAAGAGCCGTCCGTGCCACAGCCCGCCGACGTCGTCCTCGGCGTCGATGAAGTAGCTGTACCCGGCGTCGGCGATCCACTCGAGCACGCGCCCTCGCCGCAGGGGCGTGGGGATCTGGTCGTGGTCGATGTCGGCGATCATGGTGCCGCCGAGCTCGCGGAGCAGGAGGCTCTCGACCGAGGCGTGCAGCGCCGCGTCGTCGAGCGAGGGGGCGCCCGCACCGTCTGGTGCAACGGGGCTGCTCTCGTCCGGGCCGCCGTCGCCGCCGTGCCCCGACCCGTCCCCGGGCTCGGGGCGGTCCCCTCTCCCGGAATGCTGTCCCCGTCTGTCGCCGAAGAACCTCATGTGCCCACCCTACCCGCGCCCGGCGCGGATCGTCCTGCTCGCGCGGTAGCGTGGCGCGCGTGATCGTCCGTGCCGTCGCCCTGCCTGGAACCCCCCTCCTCGTCCCCGGCGTCGCCGGGAGTGCCGTGGTGCTCGCGGACACGCGCGAGCACGTGCTCGGTGCGCTCCGGGACCTCGTCGCGCACGTGGACCGGGTGGTCGTGGTGGCGCCCGCGCCCCGAGGCGCGCCTGGACGCCGGGGCGAGCTGCGTCCTGCGCTCGAGGCGGTCGGCGTCGAGCCCCGCTGGTGGGGATGGGCGCCCGCCCCGGGCGCGGAAGAGCTGCCCGCCGCCGGGTTGCCCGCGTCGGTCGGGTTGCTGGCGCTCGCGGCTGCGGGCTGGCGGGGACCGGTCGAGGTCGTCGAGCTCGACGCTCGTCCCACGGGCGAGGCTGGGCGGCTGGTCCGCGTGCTCGGGGAGGAACCAGGCACGGGTCTCGTGGTGGTGACGAGCGCCGCGCCCGACGGCGCCGCTCACCCGGGTGGACCGGCGGCGGCCCCGGCCGGTGCGGCCGGTGCGGCCGGAGGGGTCGAGCACGAGATGCTCGGCGCCCTGGGCGACTCGTTCGAGCAGGTCGTCGAGCGTTCGGTGGGGGAGTACGAGCAGCGCGCGTACGAGGTCGTGAGATTCGCCGGGGCGCCGGCCGGTCGGTGACCCACCG
>NZ_JBHXBO010000257.1:0-5679 GCF_042726775.1 Oerskovia sp. NPDC060287 | reverse complement strand
TCGTGGGACCGAGCGCCGCGCCCGCGCCCGCGCCGTGCGGCGCGGCCTGCCCTCAGGACGCCTTGCGCCTGCGCCCCACGAGCACCAGGTCGTCGCGGTGCACGACCTCGCGGTCGTAGCCCTCGCCGAGCTTGTCGCGCAGCTCGTGCGTCGAGCGCCCGAGGAGGTCGGGGATGTCGGTCGAGTCGAAGGCCACGAGCCCCCGCGCGATCACGCGCCCGTCGGGTGCGACGAGCTCGACCGGGTCGCCCGCGTCGAAGTCGCCCGTGACCCCGACGACGCCCGCCGGGAGGAGCGAGGCCCGCCCGCCCAGGACCGCGGTCACGGCCCCCTCGTCGAGCTCGAGCCGCCCGCGCGTGCGCGCGGCGTGCGCGAGCCACAGGCGTCGGCGCGTGGTGCGCTTGCCCGTGACGGCGAACCAGGTCCCGACCTCGCGCCCGGCGAGCGCACCCTCGGCGTTCGCGGCCTTGGTCAGCACGACCGGGATCCCCGAGCCGGTCGCGATGCGCACGGACTCGAGCTTGGTGAGCATGCCGCCCGTCCCGACCGAGCTGCCGCGTCCCGTGACCTCGATGCCCTCGAGGTCGAGCGGCGAGCGGACCTCGCGGATGCGCTGGGTACCGGGGCGCGAGGGCGGGCCGTCGTAGAGCCCGTCGACGTCGGTCAGCAGCACCATGACGTCGGCGCGGACCAGGTGCGAGACGAGCGCCGCGAGACGGTCGTTGTCGCCGAAGCGGATCTCGTCGGTCGCGACCGCGTCGTTCTCGTTGACGACGGGCACGACCCCCAGGTCCAGGAGACGTTCGAGCGAGCGCTGCGCGTTGCGGTAGTGCCCGCGGCGGATGGTGTCCTCGGCCGTGAGGAGGACCTGCCCCACGCGGATGCCGTACTCGGCGAACGCCTGGGCGTACCGGGCGACCAGGAGGCCCTGGCCCACCGAGGCCGCGGCCTGGGCCGTGGCGAGGTCGCGTGGTCGGGCGCTGAGGCCGAGCGGCCCGATCCCCGCCGCGATCGCCCCGGACGTCACGAGCACGACCTGCCCGCCCGCGGCGTGCCGCGCGGCGATGACGTCGACGAGCGCGTGCAGGGCCGGGACGCTGAGGTGCCCGTCCGGTCCGGTGAGCGAGGAGGAGCCGATCTTGACGACGACCCGGTGGGCCGTTGCGACCTGGGAGCGTGCGGAGAGCGCATTCACCGGGACATCATCGCGCGCCGGGCGCCGGGACGGGGCGTCATTTCACCGTGTGACACCCCGCCGTGAGACGACGTGGGCCCGACGACGTCGCTCCTCTCCCGCGCTCGCCCCGCCAGGGCGGTGGTCGTCGCTCGACCGGGACGCCGCAGGGCGGGCACGGACCCGAGGGACCGTACCCGCCCTGCGGGCGGACGTCGTGACCTGACGCCGAGCGGACGGTCAGTCCTTCTCGGGGTCCGTCCAGTGGCCGGACTCGCGCTCGGTCCAGAGCTCGGCGCGGGCCTCTGCCTTGGCGTCCATGCGCTCGTTGTACTCGCGACGCTTGTCGTTGCGCGTGGGACGCGAGTGGTCGTCGAAGCGCAGGTCGGTGCCACGGGGGCCGCCGAGGTGCTCGGAGCCCGTGATGAGCGTGGGCTCCCAGTCGAAGACCACGGCGTTCTTCTCGGACCCGATGCGCACCTCGTCGCCCGCGACGGCCCCGGCCTTGAAGAGCTTCTCCTCGACGCCCAGGCGGGCCAGACGGTCGGCGAGGTAGCCGACGGCCTCCTCGTTCGCGAAGTCGGTCTGGCGGACCCAGCGCTCGGGCTTGGAGCCGCGGACCTCGAAGTAGAACGTGCCGTCGCCGGCGTTCTTGCGGGTGACCGTGAACCCGGCGTCGTCGACGGCCTTGGGGCGCAGGATCGTGCGGGCCGGAGCGGGGGCCGGGGTCTCGCGTCGCGCCTTGTCGACGAGCCCGGCGAGCGCGTAGGTCAGCTGGCGCAGGCCCTCGTGGCTCGCCGCCGAGATCTCGAAGACCTGCAGGCCGCGGGCCTCGAGGTCGGGCCGGACCAGGTCGGCCAGCTCGCGCGCCTCGGGGACGTCGATCTTGTTGAGCACGACGAGGCGGGGGCGCTCGTTGAGCGGGAGCCCGCCCACGACGCCCGAACCGTCGAGGTCGCCCGAGTAGGCGGCCAGCTCGGCCTCGAGGGCCTCGAGGTCGGAGATCGGGTCGCGACCGGGCTCGAGCGTCGCACAGTCGAGCACGTGCACGATCACGGCCGTGCGCTCGATGTGGCGCAGGAACTCGAGGCCGAGCCCCTTGCCCTCGCTCGCGCCGGGGATGAGGCCCGGGACGTCGGCGACCGTGAAGCGCACCTCGCCGGCCTGGACGACGCCGAGGTTCGGGACGAGGGTCGTGAACGGGTAGTCGGCGATCTTGGGGCGCGCGGCGGAGATCGCGGCGACGAGCGAGGACTTGCCCGCGCTCGGGAAGCCGACGAGCGCGACGTCCGCGATCGACTTGAGCTCGAGGACGAAGTCGACCTCCTCGCCGGGCTCGCCCAGGAGTGCGAAGCCCGGGGCCTTGCGGCGCGGGGACGCGAGGCCGTGGTTGCCCAGGCCGCCGCGACCACCGGCGGCGGCGACGTACTCGGCCCCCTCGCCGATGAGGTCGGCGAGCACGTTCCCCTGACGGTCCTTGACCACGGTGCCGTCGGGCACGCGCAGGATCAGGTCCTCGCCGTTGGAGCCCGCGCGGTAGTCGCCCATGCCCTGGGTCCCGGACGCGGCGTGGCGGTGGGGAGAGTGGTGGAACTCGAGGAGCGTCGTGGTCTGCGTGTCGACGACGATCCGCACGCTCCCACCGTCCCCACCCTTGCCGCCGTCGGGGCCGGCGAGCGGCTTGAACTTCTCCCGACGGATGGAGGCGCAGCCGTTTCCGCCGTCACCGCCGGAGGCGTGCAGAACGACGCGGTCGACGAACGTGGCCATGGAAAGGGTCCTCTCGAGCGGGGGGAAGAACACCAGGAGGGGCGCACCGCGTCGGTGCGCCCCTCCTGTCAAGCATGTGCTGCGTCGTGGATCAGGCCTCGGCAGAGACGATGTCGACGACCTTGCGACCACGGCGCGTACCGAACTGGACGGCACCGGCGGTCAGGGCGAACAGCGTGTCGTCGCCACCGCGACCGACGTTGTTGCCCGGGTGGAAGTGGGTGCCGCGCTGGCGGACGATGATCTCGCCGGCGCTGACGACCTGGCCACCGAAGCGCTTCACGCCGAGGCGCTGGGCGTTGGAGTCACGACCGTTGCGCGAGGAGCTCGCGCCCTTCTTGTGTGCCATGTCGAACCTGCTTTCGTGCTGGAAGAAGAGGGGGTGGGATCACCTGCGGCGGCTCTCACGAGCCACCGAGGGAAGTCACTTGATGCCGGTGACCTTGAGGCGGGTCAGCTGCTGACGGTGACCCTGGCGCTTGCGGTAGCCGGTCTTGTTCTTGTACTTGAGGATCGTGATCTTCGGGCCCTTTTCGTCCCGGACGACCTCAGCAGTGACCTTGACCTTCGCGAGCGCCGCAGCGTCGTGGGTCACCTTCTCCCCGTCCACCAGCAGGATCGCAGGAAGCTCGACGGACTGTCCGGCACCAGCCGACAGACGGTCGACGACGACGATATCGCCGACGGACACCTTCTCCTGGCGGCCACCGGCCTTGACGATCGCGTACACCACGTTGTTGCTCATCTCTTCTAGTCTTGGCGTGCTCGCCATGTCTGGTCGTCTTGGCAGGACTCAACACACCGTGGCGTGCGAGTGCGACCTGTCCATGGGCACACGGGACCAGTGCGCACCGAGCGCACCGACGTTCAAGATTACGGAATCCCTGGCGCAGGGTCAAATAGCCGCACCCCGGCCCGCCGGTCAAGTCGGCACGCCCGTGCGAGGCGAACGGTCCCCGGTGGAGTACCGGGCTCAGTCGAGGACGAACGTGACCTCGAGCGCGACCTGCCAGGCCACGATCTTCCCGTCCCTGACCTCGACCTTCTGCTCCTTGACCCACGCGCCCGTGAGGTTGCGCAGCGTCGAGCTCGCCCGCTCGATCCCGGTCGTGACCGCGTCGTCGAAGCTCACGTCGGACCGTGCACTGATCTGGGTGATACGCGCCACCGAGCCGCTCATGACGTCCTCCGTCATCGTCGGGCGGGCACCTCGTCGCGCCCGCGCTCCCCTCCACGATCCCCCGGGCACCCTCGGGTCGCCAGCGCAGCGGCCGGGTCGCCGCCGGCGCAGCGGCCGGGTCAGAGCACGACCCTCAGCCGAGCCGCGCCGCGAGCCCCGCCACGATCACGTCGACGCCGAACCCGAACCTCTCCTCGAACGCGGCCGTCTGCGAGGGGTCGAGCTCACGACGGTCGACCGCTTGCTCCTCGGCGACGAAGCCCAGGACGAAGGCGAGCAGCGTCCCCCAGGCGCGCGCGGCGTCGTCGGGCCCGAACCCTGCCGTCGTGAGGATGCCCATGGGCACCTCGACCGCACCCCGCAGCGACTCGTCCGTGACGAAGGTCCCGCCGAACACCCGCGCCCCGTCGCGGTGCGAGAGCAGCATCTCGCGCAGGTTCGTCGCGGACTCGCGCACGCAGTCCTGCCAGGGCGACCCTGCCGCCACGGCCTCGTCCCAGGCCGCCCCCGCGACGAGGTCGCGCAGCATGGTGGCCGCCATCTCGTCGAGCAGGTCACGCTTGCCCGCGAAGTGCCAGTAGAGCGCGGGCGCCTTGACGCCGAGGTCCTGGGCGAGCCGGCGCAGCGTCAGCCCGTCGAGGCCGACCTCGTCGAGCAGCGCGAGCGCTGCTCGCACCACGCGCTCTCGGTCCAGCCTCTCGGCCATGGGCCCACCCTCCTCGCGCGTCCGGCGAGTCCGGACCACCACACCTTGACACCTTAACGATGTTCAGCAACTCTAACGCTGTTAGATCGAACAACGTTAAGGAGAGTCCGATGCGCGTCCTGCTCGTGATCGACCACCCCTACGAGGGCAGCTACAGCCGCGCGCTCGCCGCCGCCGCGATCCGCGGCGCGACCACCGCCGGGCACGAGGTCGACGTGATCGACCTCGACCTCGACGACTTCGATCCCGTCGTCCGGCGGGCGGACCTCGGCGCATGGCGTGAGGGACGGACCGTCGACCCGCAGGCCGCGGGGTACCAGGAGCGGCTGGCGGCGGCCGACCACCTCGTCCTCGTCCACCCGGTCTGGTGGGAGGTCATGCCCGCGCGCCTCAAGGGCTTCTTCGACAAGGTCCTCGTGCCCGGGTTCGCGTACACCGAGAACCGGGTCGGGGCGCTCCGGGGCCTGCTCGGGCTGTCGGGGGTCACGCTCGTGACGACCATGACGACGCCCGGGCCGCTCTACCGCACCTGGTTCGGCGCCCCCGTCCAGCGGGTCGTCGCCCGCGGGGTCTTCGGCCAGCTCGGCGTCCGACGGGTCCGGTGGGTCAACCACTCGCGCGTGGCCCAGGTCTCCCCCGCGCGGCGCGAGCGCTGGCTCTCACGGCTCGAACGCCTCGCCGCGGACCTCCCCGAGCCGTCGGCGACCGTCCGTGACCGTGCGGCCCGGCGCCGCCGCGACCTGGCCGCGCAGGAGGCCGCGCGGCAGGCCCTGCCGAGCCCGACGCCCGTCGGGCCCACGTCCTGAGACCCGACGTCCCCGGGGACGACGAAGGACCCCGGCCGGAGCC
>NZ_JBHXBO010000256.1:0-5791 GCF_042726775.1 Oerskovia sp. NPDC060287 | reverse complement strand
GAGCACGAGGTTGCGGTCGTTCTGGGCGTCAGGACGAGCGCAACCTCGTGCTCGGCACCAGCAGTCCGAGCGTCAGCTCCGCTGCTCGAGGTACCACCCGATGAGCGCCTGAGTCGACGGGTCCTGCGCGGCCAGCGCGGCGGCGTCGCCCGTGACCGCCGGGGCGATCTCGTTCGCGAGCTTCTTGCCGAGCTCGACGCCCCACTGGTCGAACGAGTCGATGCCCCACACGACGCCCTGGACGAACGTGATGTGCTCGTAGAGCGCGATGAGCTGGCCCAGCACCGAGGGCGTGAGCGCGGGCGCGAGGATCGACGTCGTGGGGCGGTTGCCCGAGAACACGCGAGCGCTCACGAGGTCCTCCGCGGTGCCCTCGGCCCGGACCTCGTCGGCGGTCTTGCCGAACGCGAGTGCCTTGGTCTGCGCGAAGAAGTTCGCGAGGAACAGCGAGTGGACGTCGACGGGCTCGTCGCCCGCCGCGGTGTCGGCCAGCGGGTGCGCGGGGTTGGCCACGGCGATGAAGTCGGCGGGGACCAGGCGCGTGCCCTGGTGGATGAGCTGGTAGAACGCGTGCTGCCCGTTGGTCCCGGGCTCGCCCCAGAAGACCTCGCCGGTCTCGGTCGTGACGGGCGACCCGTCCCAGCGGACGGACTTGCCGTTGGACTCCATGGTCAGCTGCTGCAGGTACGCCGGGAAGCGGTGCAGGTACTGCGCGTAGGGGAGCACGGCGTGCGTGTGGGCCCCGAGGAAGTTGACGTTCCACACGTTGAGCAGGCCCATGAGCGCGGGCACGTTCTGCTCGATCGGGGTGGTGCGGAAGTGCTCGTCGATCGCGTGGAAGCCCGCGAGGAACTCCTCGAAGCGTGCCGGGCCGATCGCGATCGCGAGCGACGTCCCGATCGCCGAGTCGACCGAGTAGCGGCCACCGACCCAGTCCCAGAACCCGAACGCGTTGGCGGGGTCGATCCCGAACGCGGCGACCTTGTCGAGGGCCGTGGAGACCGCGACGAAGTGCTTGCCGACCGCGGCGGCGCGGGTCTCGTCGTCAGCGTCGCCAGGGATGGCGCCGACGGCCGCGAGCTCGGTCCACAGCCAGTCGCGCGCGAGGCGCGCGTTGGTCAGGGTCTCGAGCGTCCCGAACGTCTTGGACGCGACGATGAACAGGGTGGTGCGCGGGTCGAGGCCTGCGGTCTTCTCGGCGACGTCGGTCGGGTCGATGTTGGACACGAACCGGACGTCGAGGTCCTCGGCCTTGTAGGGCAGGAGGGCCTCGTACGCCATGACGGGGCCCAGGTCCGAGCCGCCGATGCCGATGTTCACGACCGTGCGCACGCGCTCGCCCGTGACGCCGGTCCACTCGCCCGAGCGGACCTTCTCCGCGAATGCGTAGACCTTGGCGAGCTCGGTGTGCACGTCGGCGTCGACGTCCTGGCCGTCGACCGTCAGCTCCGGCGAGGCTCCGGACGGCCGCCGCAGCGCGGTGTGCAGCACGGCGCGGTCCTCGGTCACGTTGATGTGGTCGCCGCGGAACATGGCGTCGCGGCGTCCGGCGAGGTCGACGTCCTGTGCGAGGCGCACGAGGAGCGCGATCGTCTCGTCGGTCACGAGGTTCTTCGACAGGTCGACGTGGAGGTCGGCGGCGTCGAACGTGAGGCGCGCGGCGCGGCCCGGGTCCTGGGCGAACCATGCGCGCAGGTCTGGGTTCAGTGCGGCCTGGTGGGCCGTGAGGTCGGCCCAGGAGGGAGTGGTGGTGGCGTCGATCGGCGGTGTGCTCGCAGTGCTCACGATGGTCTCGCTGCTCCCTGGTCGGTGGGGGTCTTCGGGGGTCGCCCGGGTCTTGGCCGGACCCGACAACCGTAGGCCGCGACCTGCGGGGTTGTCCTGATGGCTCACGGTGCGAGCGGTTGTGAGGTGCGGTGCCGGACAGTCGGGCGCGCCCGACGGCGGATCGTCCGCCGGGTGCGCCCGTCGCCGCGGGCGGGCGGCACGGTCCGTGACGGCCGAAGGATCGTCAGTCGAGGCGCTTCTGCCAGACGGCCGCGACCCCGACGGGCTCGAAGCCGAGCGCGACGTTGATCGCGAGCATGTGCTCGTTCTCCTGGGCGTTCCACGTGTTGATCCGGCGTTCGCCGGGTCGTCGATCCTCGTAGGCGCGCAGGTTGGCGACCTTGACGAGCATCCCGAGCCGGTGCCCGCGGTGCTCGCGCAGCACGAGCGTGTCCTCCTGGAACGCGAAGGGCACGTCGTGGACGGGCATCTGCAGCACCGAGAAGGCGGCGAGGGTGCGGGTGGGGGCGTGCTCGGCGACCGTGATCAGCACGTGCTGGTGCCGTCCGGCGAGGTCGCGCAGGTGGCTGCGGACGCGTGCGGCGTCCCAGCGGCTCTCCGCGACGTCGAGGCCCGCGTTGGGGATGTCGGTGCTCATGCGCGTCCACAGGACCGCGACCTGGTCCTCCCACGCGGTGGGCACCTCGTCCCACCAGGTGTGCAGCCGGTAGTCGTCCCCGGCCACCTCCGCGGACTGCTCGCCGAGCGCGTCGAGCAGCGTCGTGTCGACCGGGAGCCGGAGGACCGAGGCGCGCTCGACCTGCTCGAGCGTGAAACCTCGTCCGAGCGCGAAGCGGGCCGGCCGGGACGAGGCGGGCACCCGCCCCGCGCCTGTGGGCGGGTCGAGGGCGTCGGGACCGGGGGCGGGCTCGGGAGAGTGGTTGCTGAAGGCGATGACCGTGGTCCGGTCCGCGGCGCGCGCGATCTCCTCGACCCGGTCCAGGAGCACGTCGCCGATGCCCTGGCCCTCGAGCCCGGGTCGCACCATGAGCGTGACGTAGGCGAGGTGCGTGTTGCTCACGGTCGCGAGGTTGACGATCGCGGCACCGCCCACGTCGCGGGGCGCCGGGGCCGTGCCGTCGGTGAGCGGGACGTCGCCGCCGGAAGAGGTGTCGGTTGCCGACCCCGGGGCCGCTCCCGGCGCCCCCGCAGGGAGCGCGACGACCAGGACCTTGCGCTGGTACTCCTGCTGCTGGAGCGCCCCGTGGATCACGGGCAGGGGCGCCCACCAGTCGGTCCAGCCCCAGGTCGCGAGCTGCACGTCGTGCTCGATCTCGCTGTAGGCCTGGTACGCCCAGATGTCGGGGTGCTCGAGCGTGGGCGGGACGGGAGGGGCGTCGACCGCACGCCAGGTCGTGCCTGCGGGGGCCGTGGGCCCGGGGGAGGTCTCGGTGCTCGTCATGCGCTCCACTCTCGCGCCCGGGGGCCCGCTCGGGCCAGACAATAACGACACATCGCTCTCTGTCGGGCGGACGGGCGAGCGGCTGGAGTCAGCACGCCGCGCCGCAGCAGCACGCCGCGCCGCAGCAGCACGCCGCGCCGGCTCCGCTCACCGCCTCACGCGAGCCGCAGCTGCCACTCCGCGTCGACGCTCGCGACCTCGAACCCGAGCGCCTCGTTGATCGCGAGCATGTGCCGGTTCTCCTGCGCGTTCCATGTGTGGATGCGCCGCGACGAGGGCCGCACGCGCGCGAGCTCGTCGAGCACCGCGATCTTGACGAGCGTCCCGAGCCGGTGGCCGCGGTGCTCGCGCAGCACCAGGGTGTCCTCCTGCATGACGACCTGGGGCCGGTCGTGCGGGTAGGAGACCATCGAGAACCCGGCGAGCCGTCCGGACGTGACGTGCTCGGCCACCGCGATGAGGTACCCCTGCCCGCGGTCGGCGAACGACCGGGAAGCCGCGCGCACGCGGGCGGCGTCCCAGGGGTCCTCCTCGAGGTCGAGCCCTCCCGAGGGTGCGTCGGTGCTCATGCGGGTCTCGAGCACGGCGAAGTCCTCGATCCACTCCTCGGGGACGTCGTCCTGCCAGAGGTGCACGCGGTAGTCGGTGCCGGCCGCGGCACGGGCGGCCTCGCGCAGCCGGTCCACGACGTCCTGGCGTGGGGGCAGCGAGATCGCCGAGTGCCGCACGACCTGCTCGAGCGCGAACCCGCGCGAGAGCGCGAAGCGGGTGCCGGGGTCCTCCAGCGGGACGCGTCCGCTCCCGGTCGGGGACTCGAGCGCACCGGGGCCGGGGGGAGGCTCGGGGGCGTGCGACGAGTCCGACAGGATCACGGTGCGTCCGGCCTCGCGCGCGATGCGCAGGCCCTCCTCCCAGAGCGCGGTGCCCGCGCCCTGGCCGCGGTGCGCCGGATCGACCCCGACGTACACGATCGCGACGTGCGTGTTCCCCTTCTGGGGCAGGCCCACCATGCCCCGCCCGACGACGTCGCTCGCGAGCGGGGTGCCGTCCGGTCCTCCGGCACGGGAGTCACGCACCGCGACCAGCCGGATGCTCCGCTTGTACTCCTGCTGGGCCGTCATGGTGACGAGCGCCGTCGCGGCGTCGAGCGCGAGGTCGGTGTGCCCGTAGATCTCCCGGTCGACGGCGTCGCCCGCGCGGACCGTCCCGTGCACGGCCCACGCCTCGGGGGAGTCGAGCGAGCCCGGGACGGGCACGCGCAGGACGCGCCACGCCGTCGGGCCGGAGAACTGGTGCTCCGCGGGTGCCGCGGCCTGCGACGGGCCGCTCACGCGCCCACCCGCTTCTGCCAGCCCGCGTAGCCGCCGGCGGGCGCGAAGCCCAGGTCGATGTTGATCGAGAGCATGTGGTCGTTCTCCTCGGCGTTCCAGGTGTGGATGCGTGCGGTCGCGGGTCGGCGCAGGGCGAGCTCGTCGAGGTTCGCGACCTTGACGAGCATCCCGAGCCGGTGACCGCGGTGCTCGCGCAGGACCAGGGTGTCCTCCTGGAACGCGAACGCCGGGCGGTCCTCGGGGTAGGCGAGGACCGAGAACGCGGCGAGCGTGCCCGACGGGACGTGCTCGACGACCGTCATGAGCAGGCCGTGCCCCTTGCCGAGCAGCTCGTCGACCCAGACGCCCACGCGCTGCGCGTCCCACGGGTCCTCGCGGAAGTCGATGTCTCCCAGCGGGGCGTCGGTGCTCATGCGCGTGAACAGCGTCCCGACCTGTGCACGCCATGCCTGCGGGACGTCGTCCTCCCACACGTGCGTGCGGTAGTCGGGCCCGGCGGCCTGGACGGCCCGCGTGCGCAGGCCGTCCAGCAGGATGGGGTCGACCGGCAGCGCCAGGATCGAGTGGCGCTCGACCTGCTCGAGCGCGTAGCCCTTGCGTGCGACGAAGCGCGGCCCGGGGTCGTCGGCAGGGACGCGCCCGGCGCCCGTGCGCGCCTCGAGGGCCCCTGGTCCGGGCGGCGGCTCGGCGCCGTGCTGGGTGTCCGTGAACAGGACGGTCCGGCCCGCGTCGACGAGGATCTTCTCGCCCGTCTCCCACAGGGCCGTCCCCAGCCCCTGCCGACGGGCTGCCGGCCGGACCTGCACGGACAGCTCGCCCAGGTGGGTGTTGCTGCTGGTCGGCAGGGCGAGTGCCAGGTGGCCGAGCACGTCCTGCGGTCGCGGGGTCTCGGGTGCGTCCGCGCGGACGGCGACGAAGCGCTGCTTGGTCGTGTACTGCTGGCTGTCCATCCCGGCAAGGATGTCTCGTGCCTCGTCGGCGAGGTCGTCGTCGCCGTGGATCTCTGTCGTGACCTCGGCCTCGACCTGGGCGATGCCCTGGTACGCCCAGGCGTCGGGGGCGTCGAGGCTCGGGGGGTGCGGTGCCTCGAGGACCCGCCAGGTCGTCGTCGACTCGGTCGGTGGGCTCATGGTCCCAGGGTGCTCCGCGGAGAGGGAGCGGTCCATGGTTTTTCTGGGTGCGCCCGCGTCGTCGGACGCCGGAAGGCCCGGCCCTCCGAGGGGGCCGGGCC
>NZ_JBHXBO010000255.1:0-5792 GCF_042726775.1 Oerskovia sp. NPDC060287 | reverse complement strand
CACCGAGTCCGTGCCGATCACCGAGCTGCGCTCGGTCTCGCTCACGCACGTCGTCCTCGACCCGGAGAAGCACCGCAGCGGCACGCCCCCCATCGAGGTCACGCTCGCGATCGGTTGGGGGGCGGTCTCGCGCGTGGACCTCGAGCCCGCGCAGTGCCCCGACCCGGGCTGCGAGGCCGACCACGGCCTGACGGGCCAGATCACGCCCGACGACATCGTGGTGCGTGTGAGCGCCGAGGCCGAGGGGCGTGACGCCGTCCGCAACGCGCTCGCGTTCGCGCGCGAGCTCTCGACGGCCACGGCCCGCCGCGACGCAGGCCGGGCGAGCCGGTGACGGTCCTGCCCGAGGTCCTGCCCGACGGCCTGCTCGCCCCCCGCTACGACGGCCTCGCGCTCAGCTCGGTCCTGCCCGCGGCGGCCGGCGCGCTCGGGGTCGACCTGACGACCGCCACGGGGACCCGCTCGACCCAGGCGCGCACCGACCTCGCGCTGCCCACCGCGGACAGGGTGTGCGTCGTCCTGGTCGACGGGCTCGGCCACGCCAACCTCACCGAGCGCGCGGGGCACGCCCCGTTCCTGCGCTCGCTCCTGGCGTCCTCGCGCGTGCTCACCTCAAGCTTCCCCAGCACGACCGCCGCGGCGATCGGGACCTTCGGCACGGGCACCTCGCCCGGGCGGACGGGCATGCTGGGGTACACCCAGCGCAACGCCGTCACGGGGCGCCTGGCGAACATGGTCTCGTGGGAGGGCGCCGCCCCGCCCCAGGAGCTCCAGCAGGAGCCGCCCGTCCTCGAGCAGGTCGCGGCCACGGGGCGCGAGGTCCTGTCGGTGGGCCCCGCGCGCTTCGCGGGCTCGGGGATGACGGTGGCCGCCCTGCGCGGCGCGCGCTACGTCGCGGCCGAGTCCATCGCGGACCGCGTCGACACGGTCGCCTGGGAGCTCACGGCCCCCGGGCTGGTGTACCTGTACTGGGGAGACGTCGACAAGGCGGGCCACCATCACGGCTGGCGCTCGCGGCAGTGGGGCGACGCGCTCTCGGACCTCGACCGCGAGCTCGGTCGCCTGGCCCGGGCGCTGCCCCACGGCACGCTGCTGCTCGTCACGGCCGACCACGGGATGGTCGACGTCGACCGCTCGCAGCGCTGGGACGTCGCGAGGACGCCCGCGCTCGACCGCGGGGTCGCGCTCGTGGGCGGCGAGCCGCGCGCCGTGCACGTCTACACGCACGCGGACCAGGCGTCGGCCGTGGCCGGTCGCTGGTCCGAGGTCCTCGGGGACGCGGCCCTCGTCGCGCTGCGCGAGGACGCGGTCGCAGCGGGCTGGTTCGGTCCCGTCGCAGAGCACGTGCTGCCGACGATCGGCGACGTCGTGGTCGCGATGCGGGGCAGGGCCACGGTCGTGGACTCACGGACCCAGACGCCGGCCTCGATGCAGCTCGTGGGCGTCCACGGCTCGCTCACCCGCACCGAGATGCAGGTCCCGCTGCTCGTCACGACCACCTGAGCACCACGCCTCCGCCCGGGCGTCGCGAGCCCCCGGGCGCCTCCTTCCGGGGACCTGTTCCCCCGCACCGAAAGGCCCACGACCGTGGCTGAGCTCGTCTTCTTCTCCGGGACGATGGACTGCGGCAAGTCCACCCTCGCCCTCCAGCTCGACCACAACCACACCGCTCGGGGTCGTTGCGGGCTGATCTTCTCGCGCAACGACCGCGCGGGGACCGACCGCCTGTCCTCGCGCCTGGGTCTCGAGGTCGCCGCGCACGAGGTCCGCGACGACACCGACTTCTGGTCCTTCGTGGTCGCCGAGCGCATGCGCGGCACCACGGTCGACTACCTGATCTGCGACGAGGCCCAGTTCTACTCGACGACCCAGGTCGAGCAGCTGGCCCGCCTGGTCGACGAGGTCGAGATCGACGTCTACGCGTTCGGCATCACGGCCGACTTCCGCACGCGGCTCTTCCCCGGCTCGGCGCGGCTCATCGAGCTCGCCGACCGCGTGGAGGTGCTCCAGGTGCAGTCGCTGTGCTGGTGCGGGGCCCGCGCGACGCACAACGCGCGCACGATCGACGGCTGGATGGTCGTCGAGGGGGCCCAGGTCGTGGTCGGCAACACGGGGGAGAGCGCGAGCGAGGTCGCGTACGAGGTCCTGTGCCGCCGGCACCACATGCGCCGCATGACGTCGGTCTCCGCGCGGCTGCGCTCGACGACCGGGGACGGGCTCGCGCTCGACCTGCCGGGGGCTGCAGGGTAGGGGCGGCACCAGGGCGTCGTCGCACCCCGCGGCGCGGGGGAGAGCCGGTCAGTGCTCGGGCTTGGCGCCGAACACGATCTCGTCCCACGACGGGACGCTGGCCCGCGTCTTGCGCGGGCGTCGCGGCTCGCCCGTGCGCGGTGCGGGACGTTCGCCGTGCTCACCGGTCGCGTCGGGCCCGTCGCGCTCGTCGCGCACCGTCCCGACGACGTCGCGCCCCCCGTGCGAGGCCGCGCCCGGTCGGGTGGTGCTCGTCTCGGCGCCCCCTTCCCTCGCAGGGTGCGCGTCGGTCGAGCCGTGGGCGTCGTCGGTCTCGCGCGACCCCCGATGGCCCGTGCCCGCGGGGTGACCCGTGTCCCGGTGCGACGACGTCGCGTCGTGCGCTCCGCCGTCGGGCTCCGGACGCTGTTCCTTGCGGCTCGCCTTGCTCAGCGAGAAGACCTTGGCCCCCGCCGGCTCTTCGTCCTCGTCCACCTCGTCCCGGCGCCCCGAGCGCTCACCGAGGTCGAACGTCTGCGGGGGCCCGAACCCCTCGAACGGCGCCGACGGCTCGTCGCGGTGCTGACGGACGCCGCGGCGCTGGCTGAGGTCGTCGAGCATCGACGAGGTCGAGTCCGTCTCCGCGCGCAGCGGGGAGGGCCCGTCGCCGGCGTCCGCAGGGTCTGCCGCGTCCGCGGGCGTCGAGGCGGACGGTGCGGAGGGCGCAGACGGTGCTGCGGACGCCTGACCGCCCCGGGCCGAGTGGTCGAACAGCGCGCCGCGGACGCCGCGGACGGGCTCCTCGGCGACGTCCGTGCCCGACAACCAGCGCGCCTCGTCCTCGAGCGCGTGCAACGCGCGGTTCTGGGGGTCGTACGACCAGCGGGCGCTGCGCGCACGGTCGCCGATGAGGAAGAGCGCGGTGACGGTCCACGGGCCCGCGTGCGAGCGCGCCGCGGACCACTCGACGTCGTCCTCGGCGACCCCGCGTGCCGTGAGACGCTCCGAGACCACCTCGCCCAACGTGGGGGAGTCCTCGTCATGACCCGCGCGGTTCTTGAGCACCTGAGCCACGACGTACTCCTGCTCGGCGAGCACGGGGCCCTCGAAGCGGTGGACCTGCTCGATCGGGATCCCGGCCTTCTCGGCCACCTCGCGGGCGCTGAGCCCAGCGCGCAGCTGTGCCTGGATCTCACGCACGGGCAGGACGTCGGGGGACTGCGAGCGCAGCTGTTCGAGCTGGGCGCGGTCGCGTCGCATGGCGCCGCGCAGCGCGTCGTCGATGGGCAGGGTGAACCGCGCACCGTCCGGTCCGGCGAGGACGAGATGCTCCCCGTCCTCGTGCACCCTCACCAGCTCTAGCTCACTCATGAATCCTCCAACGACGTCGCAGACCGGCTCGTCGCCGGTGGGCCTGCACTCCCGAGAGTGCCATCCCGGCGCGCCGGGACGGCGCAGGCGGCTCGGTGTGCCGCCCGGTGAGGTCTGCTGGGATGATTCTCCCCGTGATCGAGTTCCCCCTGGACGACGTCCTCGAGCTGGGCGCGGTGTTCTGCGCCGCGCTGTCCGGCGGGCTGGCCGCCATCCGCAAGTCGTTCGACATCTTCGGGGTCCTGGTGCTGGCCTGGGCGACGGGACTCGGCGGCGGGATGCTGCGCGACGTGCTCATCGGCGCCCTGCCCCCCGTGGGGATCTCGAGCTGGAAGCTCGTGGTTGCGGCGCTCGCGGCCGGAGTGTTCATCTACTTCTTCCACCCACGCCTCGAACGCATGCGCCGGGGCATCGTCGTGCTCGACGCGGGAGCGCTCGCGCTCTTTGTCGTGATCGGGACGACCAAGGGCCTGGACTACGGCGTGGGCATGATGGCCGCGGTCATCGTGGGCACGCTCACGGGGATCGGGGGCGGGATCCTGCGCGACCTGCTGAGCAGCGAGGCCCCGCTCATCCTCCAGGACCGCCAGCTCTACGCGGTCCCCGCGATCGTCGGTGCCTCGATCACGGCCGTGCTGTGGCACGAGGGCTGGCTCACGCTGTGGACCCAGCTCGCGACGATCGGCCTGGTGTTCGGCTTCCGGCTCGTCTCGCTCCGGCTCGGGTGGACGGTCCCGGGGCCGTGGTCGGGTCGTCGCGGGGGTGCGGGGTCGGGCAGGATGTGAGCCGTGACCTCCTTCATCGATGACCCCCGCCTGCCCGACGACGTCACGATCGCCGCACTGCGCGCGCTCGCCGAGAGCATGGCCAGGGAGGCGGGAGCGCTCGTGCGCGACGGCCGGCCCGAGCACGTGGAGGTGGCCTCGACCAAGTCGAGCGCGGTCGACGTCGTGACGGCCATGGACGCCGAGTCGGAGGCCCTGCTGCGCCGGATCATCGCGCGCGAGCGACCCGACGACGCGATCCTCGGCGAGGAGGAGGGGGCCTCCGAGGGGACGTCCGGTCTCACCTGGGTCATCGACCCGATCGACGGCACCGTCAACTACCTCTACTCGGTGGCCTCGTACGCGATCTCGGTCGCGGTCGTCGCGGGCCCCGCGGACCCCGCGCAGTGGACCGTGCTCGCAGGCGCCGTGCACTCGATCGTCGACGGCCGTACCTGGACCGCGGGGCTCGGGGCGGGCGCGACGCTCGACGGCGAGCCCGTGCACGTCAACCCCGCGGGCCCGCTCGCGACCTCGCTGGTCGGCACCGGGTTCGGGTACGACGCCGAGCGACGCCGTCACCAGGCCGAGGTCCTGACGACGGTCCTGCCGCAGGTCCGTGACATCCGCCGGCTGGGGTCCGCGGCGATCGACCTGTGCCTGGTCGCGACCGGGAGCCTCGACCTGTACTACGAGCGCGGCCTCAACCCGTGGGACCTCGCGGCAGGGGCGCTCGTGGCCCAGGAGGCCGGGGCGCTCGTGACCGGCCTGCGGGGGCGCCCGGCAGGGACGGACATGACGGTCGCGGGACCGCCCGCCGCGGTCGAGGCGCTGGTCGCGATCCTCGAGTCGGCAGGAGCCGATTCGGGGGCCTGATCCCCGGGCCTCCACGGGGGTGACGAGGAACACCCCACCCTGAGGGTGCGCTCGCGCGGTATTTGGTGCAGAATCCGGGGGCCACCGGGAACAATTCCGGGTGGCGGAGCATTACACCGCGTACACCAGTCAGGACGTCTCGCGAAGCGTCCTACGGAGTGCCAGTTCGACGGCCTTCGCCGGACCGAACGACCCCCATGTTCGACCACGACGTTCCGGAGTGTGACCCCACAGATGGCAACTGACTACGACGCCCCCCGCAAGAGCGAAGAGGATCTCAGCGAGGACTCGATCCAAGAGCTGCAGGCTCGTCGCTCCGACAAGAGCTCGGGCGTTGTGGACGAGGACGAGACCGAAGCGGCCGAAGGGTTCGAGCTCCCGGGCGCGGACCTGTCCGGCGAAGAGTTCTCGGTTCGTGTGCTTCCTCGACAGGCTGACGAGTTCACCTGCTCGAGCTGCTTCCTCGTGCACCACCGCAGCCAGCTCGCGTACGAGAAGAACGGGCAGCAGATCTGCTCGGAGTGCGCGGCCTGAGCCACCTCATGAAGCGGG
>NZ_JBHXBO010000254.1:0-5819 GCF_042726775.1 Oerskovia sp. NPDC060287 | reverse complement strand
GTTCTTCTCGCCCGCGGCGTGGGAGACGCTGACCGCGCTGACCGACGTGGTGCTCGTCGACGACCCGGCCACGCTGGGTGCGACGCTCGACGCCCGGGCGGGCGCTGCGTCGTCGGGCCTCTCGCACGCACAGGTGCTCGTCATCTCGTGGGGGACGCCGCGCCTCGACGCCGCGCTGCTCGACCACCTGCCGGACCTGCGCCTGGTCGCGCACACGGGCGCGAGCGTCAAGCCGTTCGTCACGCCCGAGCTGTTCGCGCGCGGCGTGCGCGTGACCCAGGCCGGGCAGGGCATGGCGCAGTCGGTCGGCGAGGTGTCGGTCGTGTTCGCGATGGCCCTCCTGCACCAGCTCCCGCGCTTCCACCACGGTCTCGCGTCGGGTGCCTCGTGGGAGGACGCCGAGGCCGCGCCGCCGCGGTACGAGATCGCGGGCACGCGCATCGGCGTGATCGGCGCGTCCCGGACCGGGCGGGCGGCGATCACCATGCTGCGCGCGCTCGGGGCCGAGGTAGTGGTCGCGGACCCGACCCTGTCGGCCGCGGACGCCCAGGCCCTGGGCGTCGCGCTCGTGAGCCTCGACGACCTGCTCGCGACGAGCCGCATCACCATGGTCCACGCGCCCACCCTGCCCGAGACGCACCACCTGGTCGGGGCGCGCGAGCTCGCCCTCATGCCCGACGGGGCGGGGCTCGTCAACACCGCCCGGTCGTGGCTGACCGACGAGGACGCGCTGCTGCGCGAGGTCGCGAGCGGACGGATCGACGCGGCGCTCGACGTGTTCGACGCCGAGCCGCTGCCCGTCGACCACCCGCTGCGGACCCTGCCGAACGTGCTCCTCACGCCGCACCACGCGGCCGCGACGGTCCAGGGTCGGCTGCGGCAGGGGTCGATCGTGGTCGAGGAGATCGGCCGCTTCCTCGCGGGCGAGCCGCTGCAGCACGAGGTCGACGCGGCCGCGCTCACGCGGATGGGCTGAACCCTCCGAGCGGGCCGCGGGACGGGCAGGGTCTGGAGGTCACGCCCGCCCCGGCCCGTCGGGCGGCGCCACGGTGGGAGAATCGAGACCATGCCCGACGACGCACCCATCACGTCCGTGCCCGCACCTTCGCCCGGGGTCACCGGTGCCGAGGACTGGCGCCCGCACCTCGGCACCGACGCCGAGCGCCCGGCCCCGACGCTCCCCCACCTCGTGTTCTTCGAGCCCCGCATCCCCGGCAACACGGGCAACGCGATCCGTCTCGCGGCCGTGACGGGCGCCCGCCTGCACCTGGTCGAGCCGCTGGGCTTCGACCTCGACGAGCCCAAGCTCCGCCGCGCCGGGCTCGACTACCACGACCTCGCCGCGATGGAGGTGCACGCCGACCTCGAGGCGGCCCTCGCCTCGATGCCCGACGCCCGGGTCTTCGCGTTCACGACCAAGGCCACCACGCGGCACACCGACGTCGAGTACCGCCCGGGCGACGTGCTGCTGTTCGGCCCCGAGCCCACGGGCCTGCCCGACGACGTCCTGGCGCACGCGCGCATCACCGACCAGGTCAAGATCCCCATGCTGCCCGGGCGCCGGTCGCTCAACCTGACGAACAGCGCGTCGATCGCGATCTACGAGGCGTGGCGCCAGACGGGGTTCGCCGGCGGGGTCTGACCTCGCGAGCCGTGGCCGGGCCGGGGGGCGGGAACGCCTCGAAGGATCAGCCGCCGACGATCGAGAGCTGACCGGACGGGACATCCTGGACGATCACCTGACCCGGCGCGCCGACCTGGGGGAACGCGAGGGCGACGACGACCGCCACCGCGACGACGCAGGCCGCCACGACGACGAGCCACCGAGATCCCGTCCGCCGGTCGGGTGCGAGGTCGTCGGACCGCCCCAGGGCGTCCAGGGCGCGCGCTGCACGGAGCACCGCCACGGTCAGCACCACGGCTCCCCCTGCGGCGGTCAGGGCGTGCGCCGCGGCCGCGCCGTTGGCGGCACCGTACTGCCACGTCGAGAGGTCGAGGTTGTCGAACCTGTCGACCGCGTACGCCTGGAACACCTGGGTCAGGAGCCTCAGCACGTACGAGACCCCGACCAGCAGGATCCCGACCGCCAGGAGGGGGAAGACCCGGCGACCGCGGGGCGTCGGGGGCGCGGGCTCAGCCGTCTCCGCGGCCGGGGAGTCCTCGTCCGGCTCGAGGTCGTCGAAGGTCTCTGCGTCGACGGGGACCAGCTCGATGGGATGCACCATCCGTGCATCCTGGCAGAAGCGACGCCCTGCGGGCCGGAGGTGCTGGGAACGGGGAGTGCTCACCCCTTCCACTCTCAAGATATAGCGCACAGGGGGCCTTGCGGCAAGGCCCCCGTCCTCCCGCAGAATGGTCGATCTCAGCCGCGAGCAGTGGGATGGAGAACCTCGGTCATGCGCGCCTCCTCGTCAGCGTTCCGGTCACCCCGCACCCGCACGAACCCGATCGGAGCCTCTCGCGTGCCCCCTCAGGACGACAGCCCGTTCGACCTTCCCGAGCGCCTCGCCGCGAAGGCGGACCCGGCCCTGATCGCCGCCGACGAGCGACACCTCGCCGCGGTCGCCGCGACCCTCGAGCACTCGGTCGCCGACCTGTCCGCGCGACTCGACGCCGCGCGCCGAGCCCCCGGCGGGTCCGGCACCGAAGCGCTCGAACGCGACCAGGAGATCCACCGGCTCAGCTCCCGGTTGCGTCTCCTGCAGAGGTACGGGATCGACCTGTGCCTGGGACGCCTGGTGCCGGCCGACGGGTCCGAGCCCGTGTACGTCGGGCGGCTCGGCCTGACCGACGCCGCCGGCCGACGCCTGCTGGTCGACTGGCGTTCGCAGCCCGCCGAACCGTACTTCGCGGCGACGCGTGCGCACCCCCTGGGTCTTGCGAGCCGTCGCCGGTACCGTTGGACGGGCGGGCGGATCAGCGACTACTGGGACGAGTCGTTCACCGCGGACGGTCACGACGACAGCGCCGCGCTCGACGACGAGTCGGCCTTCATCGCGAGCCTCGGCACCAGCAGGTCTCCCCGCATGCGGGACGTGCTGGGCACCATCCAGTCCGACCAGGACGCGATCGTGCGTGCCGACTCCCGCGGCGCCCTGGTCGTCGACGGCGGCCCCGGCACGGGCAAGACGGTCGTCGCGCTGCACCGCGCGGCCTTCCTCCTCTACTCCGACCCGCGTCTGGGGCACCACCACGGCGGAGTGCTCTTCGTCGGACCGCACGAGCCGTACCTCGCCTACGTCGCCGACGTCCTGCCGAGCCTCGGTGAGGAGGGCGTGCAGACGTGCACGCTGCGCGACCTCGTCCCCGAGGGGGCAGCGGCAGCGCCGGAGACCGACCCCGAGGTGGCTCGCCTCAAGGCGTCGACGAGCATGGTCGCGGCGATCGAGCCCGCGGTGCGGTTCTCCGAACGGCCGCCGACCGAGGGCATGGGGGTCGGCACCCCGTGGGCCGACGTCTGGCTCAGCACGGCCGACTGGGCAGAGGCGTTCGCGTCGCCCGACCCCGGCACCCCGCACAACGAGGCGCGCGACGAGGTCTGGGAGGCGCTGCTGACGATCCTCGTCGACAAGCACACCGACGAGACCGAGGACGTGCCCGAGGACCAGGTCCGCCGGTCGCTCCGTCAGAACAGGGACCTGGGCAAGGCCTTCAACCGGGCGTGGCCGCTCATCGAGGCGACCGACCTCGTCGCGGACCTGTGGTCGGTACCCGCCTACCTGCGGATGTGCGCCCCCTGGCTCACGCCCGCGGAGGCCCAGGCCCTGCAGCGCGACGACGCCCAGGCCTGGACCGTCGCCGACCTGCCGCTCCTCGACGCGGCGCACCAGCGCCTGGGCGACCCCGAGGAGTCGCGCCGACGACGCCGGAACCAGGCCGCCGCCGCGGCCGAGAGCGCGCGCATGGCCGACGTCGTCGACCACCTGATCGCGACCGACGACTCCGAGCTGCAGGTCATGTCGATGCTGCGCGGGCAGGACCTCCAGGGCGCGCTGGTCGACCCGTCCTCGCTCGAGACCGCGACCCCGGACCTGCTCGCGGGACCGTTCGCGCACGTCGTCGTGGACGAGGCGCAGGAGCTGACGGACGCCGAGTGGCAGATGCTGCTCCTGCGCTGCCCGTCGGGGAGCCTCACGATCGTGGGCGACCGGGCGCAGGCCAGGCACGGGTTCACCGAGTCGTGGGACGAACGGCTCGCCCGGGTCGGGCTCGACCGGGTCCGCTCCGCCTCGCTGAGCATCAACTACCGGACCCCGGAGGAGGTCATGACCGAGGCCGAGCCGGTCATCCGGGCCGCGCTCCCCGACGCCAACGTGCCGACGTCGGTCCGGCGCTCCGGGGTCCTCGTGGTGCACGGTGGCACGGCGGAGCTGGACGCGATCCTGGCGACCTGGCTCGCGACGCACGACGACGGCACCGCGTGCGTGATCGGCTCCCCCTCGTTCGCGGGCACGCCGCGCGTGCGGTCGCTGACCCCGGTGCTCGCCAAGGGGCTCGAGTTCGACCTGGTGGTCCTGGTCGACCCGGAGTCGTTCGGCGAGGGGATCGAGGGAGCGGTCGACCGCTACGTCGCGATGACGCGCGCGACCCAGCAGCTCGTGGTCCTCGCTGACGGTCGCTGAGCCCGGGGCACCCCGGCGGCCCGGCGGCGGGACACCGGACACCGCAGCGCCGAGGGAGGTACCGCCAGGAACTCCCTGCCTCGTGCCGACGCCCGTAGCGTCGAGGTGAACCGATCGTCAGCACGACCTCAGGAGGACCGCATGGAGAAGCGAACGCTGGGCCAGGGGCTCGAGGTGTCCGCGCTCGGGCTCGGTTGCATGGGCATGAGCCAGAGCTACGGACCCAACCCCGGTGACCGGGACGAGATGATCGCGGTGCTGCGTGGCGCCGTCGAGCGGGGCGTGACGTTCTTCGACACGGCCGAGGTCTACGGCCCGTACGTCAACGAGGAGCTCGTGGGCGAGGCCCTCGAGCCGCTGCGCGACCAGGTGGTCCTCGCGACCAAGTTCGGCTTCGACATCCGCGACGGGCGGTCCGTCGGGGTCGACAGCCGCCCCGAGCAGATCCGCCGCGTCGCCGACGCGTCGCTCGCGCGCCTGCGCACCGACCGGATCGACCTGTTCTACCAGCACCGCGTGGACCCCGCGGTGCCCGTCGAGGACGTCGCGGGCACGGTCGCCGAGCTCGTGGCCGAGGGCAAGGTGGCGCACTTCGGGCTCTCGGAGGCCGGCGCCGGCACCATCCGCCGTGCCCACGCGGTGCACCCCGTGACCGCGCTGCAGAGCGAGTACTCGCTGTGGACCCGGGAGATCGAGGCCGAGATCCTGCCGACGCTCGACGAGCTCGGCATCTCGCTCGTGCCGTTCAGCCCGCTCGGCAAGGGCTTCCTGACGGGCACCGTGGACACCTCGACCGAGTTCACCCCGGGGGACGTCCGCACCCTCATCCCGCGCTTCAGCGAGGAGAACCGCGCCGCGAACCAGGCGCTGGTCGACCTCGTCAAGGAGGTCGCCGCAGCCCACCGAGCGACCCCGGCCCAGGTCGCGCTGGCGTGGCTGCTGGCCCAGCGGCCGGACATCGTCCCCATCCCGGGCACGCGTCGGCTGTCGCGCATCGAGGAGAACCTGGGCGCGGTCACGCTCGACCTTCCCGCGGCCGACCTCGCGGCGCTGGGCGAGGCCGCCGAGCGTCTGGGCGTCGCCGGGGCACGCTACAACGAGGCGATGCAGGCGATGACCGGGCTGTAGTCGGCGCCGACCGGCTCGCAGACGCTGAGTGCGGAGCTCTTGTGCGACACGCCTGGCGTGTCGCACAAG
>NZ_JBHXBO010000253.1:0-5843 GCF_042726775.1 Oerskovia sp. NPDC060287 | reverse complement strand
CACTCCTAATTCCGTGGGCTGCGTCTTATGTGTAAACCCCACAGCCGCCCCGCCGCCGGGGGGCGCCCCCCGCCGCACGCCGGCGTCCCCTTCCGGGGCGCGAGAGACGCCGCCCCGGTCGACGAGAGATCGAGGAGCATCCCATGTCATCGACCCCCACACCGCACCGTTGGTTGCGGTGGCCCGAGGACCGCGCGACGCCGCGCCTCGGCTTCGGAGCGGACTACAACCCGGAGCAGTGGCCCCGCGAGGTGTGGGCCGAGGACGTGCGGCTCATGCGGGCCGCCGGGGTCAACATCGTCTCGGTCGCGATCTTCTCGTGGGCCCGGCTCCAGCCGACGGCCGACACCTGGGACTTCGCCTGGCTCGACGAGATCATGGACCTGCTGCACGCGAACGGCATCGCGGTGGACCTCGCGACCGCGACCGCGTCCCCTCCCCCGTGGCTCACGACGGCCCACCCCGAGATCCTGCCCGTGACCGCGAACGGCGAGACCCTGTGGCCCGGCGCACGCCAGCACTGGCGCCCCACGTCGCCCGTGTTCCGCGAGCACGCGCTGCGCCTCGTGCGCACCATGGCCGAGCGCTACGGCGACCACCCGGCGCTCACCGCGTGGCACGTGTCGAACGAGCTCGGTTGCCACAACGTCTACGACTTCAGCGACGACGCGGCCGGCGCGTTCCGCGACTGGCTGCGCGAGCGCTACAGCACGCTCGACGAGCTCAACCACGCCTGGGGTACCGCGTTCTGGTCGCAGCGCTACAGCGCGTGGGACCAGATCCTGCCGCCGCGCCTCGCGGCCTCGCACCCCAACCCCACGCAGCAGCTCGACTTCAAGCGCTTCTCGTCCGACGCGCTCAAGTCGTACCTGCGCGCCGAGCGCGACGTCCTGCGCGAGCTGACCCCGGACGTCCCGGTCACCACGAACTTCATGGTCATGGGCGAGACCAAGGGCATGGACTACGTCGACTGGGCCGACGAGATCGACTTCGTGTCCAACGACCACTACGTCCTGCCGGGTGTCCAGGCCCACGACGAGCTGTCCTTCTCCGCGAACCTCACGGGCCACATCGCGGGCGGTCTGCCCTGGTTCCTCATGGAGCACTCGACGAGCGCCGTGAACTGGCAGCCGATCAACGTCGCCAAGAAGCCCGGCGACCTTGTCCGTGACTCGCTGACCCACGTGGCCCACGGCGCCGACGCGGTCTGCTTCTTCCAGTGGCGTCAGTCCCGCGCGGGCGCGGAGAAGTACCACTCGGGCATGGTCCCGCACGCCGGCGAGGACAGCGAGGTGCACCGCACGGTGCGCGAGCTCGGCGCGACGCTCGGCGCGCTGGCCGAGATCGCGGGCTCGGAGCAGGTCCCTGCGCGTGCCGCGATCCTGTTCGACTGGGAGTCCTGGTGGACGAGCGAGCTCGACTCGCACCCCAACAACTCGCTGCGCTACCGCCAGGAGGCCCTCGACTGGTACTCGGCGTTCCTCGCGGCGGGCGTGCGCGCCGACGTCGTCCCGGCACGCTCGGACTTCTCCGGGTACGACGTCGTCGTCGCCCCCGTGCTGCACGTCGTCCCGGGCGCGCTCGCCGAGCGGCTCCAGGCCTTCGTCGAGGCCGGCGGCCACCTGGTGACGACCTACTTCTCGGGCATCGTGGACCAGAACGACCACATCCACCTGGGCGGCTACCCGGGCGCGTTCTCCGACCTGCTCGGCATCCGGGTCGAGGAGTTCGCCCCGCTGCTCGAGGGCGAGACGGTCCTGCTCGACGACGGCAACGAGGGTTCGCTGTGGTCCGAGCCGATCACGGTCACGGACGCCTCGGTCGAGGTCCTCGCCTGGTACAAGACCGGCGAGCAGGGCGGGCGCCCCGCCATCACGCGTCGACCTGTCGGCTCGGGCTCGGCGACCTACGTCTCGACGCGCCTGGGCACGGGCCTCGAGCCGCTCGTGCGCTCGCTCCTCGACGACGCGCACCTCCCGGGCGACCTGCCGGCCACGGTCCGCGGCAAGGTCGAGCTCGCGGTGCGCGGCACGGCCGAGCACGAGTTCTGGTTCCTCATCAACCGCACGGCCGAGCAGGTGGACGTCGACGGCGTCACGGGGGACGTGCTCGTCGGCCGGCGCTCGGGTGGAGCACCGGACGCGACCGTCGTCCTGGCCCCGCGCGGCGTGGCCGTCCTGCGCCGCCCGAAGGACTGAGGGCACCTCACCGACCAGCACGACCAGCACGACCAGCACGACCAGCACGACCAGCACGACCCCCAGCGTCCACGGACCGGCGCCCGCCGCACGACGGCAGGCGCCGGCCCGTGGCGTGCACGACGCCAGGTTCGCAGAGAAGCGAGAGAGAGGCAGTTCAAGGATGAACGCAGGAGCATCGAGGAGGTGGCTCGCCGCACTGAGCGTCGCCGCCGTGACCCTGAGCTGTGGTGCGCTGAGCGCCACGGCCCAGGCTGCGCCGTCGGGCGGTGTGCTCGCCACGGGCGTGGCCGCGGCCGCGGACACAGGCGCCGTACCCGGCGTGACCGTGCGCCCCGACCCGAGCTATGCCGGCAAGGCGTTCGAGGGCTGGGGGACGAGCCTCGTCTGGTTCGCCAACGCGACGGGCGACTACCCCGACGAGGTGCGCGACAAGCTCGCGGACATGGTGTTCGGTGACGAGGGGCTCAACCTCAACATCGCGCGCTACAACGTGGGCGGCGGGCACGCACCCGACGTCACGGACTACCTGCGCGCGGGCGGCGCCGTCGAGGGGTGGTGGAACGCCCCCGAGGGCACGACCCGCACCGACGTCGACTGGTGGGACCCCGAGGACCCGGCCGACTGGAACGAGGACGCCGACGCGACCCAGCGCTGGTGGGTCGACCGCATCAAGGACGACGTCGACACGTGGGAGACGTTCAGCAACTCCCCGCCCTACTTCATGACGCCCAACGGCTACGTCTCGGGCAGCTTCAACGCGACCGACGACCAGCTCAAGACCGAGAGCATCGACGACTTCGCCGCGTACATGGTCGGTGTGACCGAGCGCCTCGAGAAGGCGCACGGCATCGAGGTCGGCACGATCGACCCGTTCAACGAGCCCAACACCAACTACTGGCGGACCACGCTGAACTCCGCGGGCGAGCCCACGGGCGGGCGCCAGGAGGGCGCCCACATGGGCCCCGCGCTCCAGCAGAAGGTCATCACCGCGCTCGACGCCGCGCTCGAGGGCGCCGACACCTCGGCCGGCATCGCGGCCATGGACGAGACCAACCCCGGGACGTTCACGACCAACTGGAACTCGTACCCTGCCGACGTCAAGGCCAAGGTCGACCAGCTCAACGTCCACACGTACGGCACGGGTCAGCGCACCGCGGTGCGCGACATCGCCAAGGGCGAGGGCAAGCGCCTGTGGATGAGCGAGGTCGGCGGGTCCTGGAGCAGCACGGGGCAGGACTTCGTGAGCATGGAGTCCGGCCTGGGCAGCGCCCAGCACATCGCGGACGACCTGCGCGAGCTCGAGCCCTCGGCGTGGGTGTTCTGGCAGCCCGTCGAGGACTACACCAACATGGCACCCGGCGGCGAGAGCGCCGAGGGCGCGAACTGGGGCGAGATCCAGATCCCCTTCGACTGCACCGCCGAGGACACGCTCGAGACGTGCCCCATCTACACCAACACCAAGTACCAGACGACGCAGAACTTCACGCACTTCATCGCCCCTGGTGACCACCTGGTCGGCGTCGACGACAGCAACAGCACGGCGGCCGTGGCTGCCTCGGGCGATGCGGCCACCGTGGTCCACGTCAACAGCACGACGGCGGAGCGCGCCGTGACGCTCGACCTGTCGGGCTTCGGCAGCATCGAGGCGGGCGCGACCGTCACGCCGTTCGTCACGAGCACCGCGGGGACCCTCGTCGAGGGCACCCCGGTCGCGGTGGCGTCGGGCGCTGCCACGCTCACCGTCCCGGCGGAGTCGGTCACGACGTTCGTGGTCGACGGCGTCGCGGGGGTCGCGCAGGACGCCTCCCTGGTCCAGGAAGGCCACGTCTACCGCCTCCAGGGTGTCCAGTCCGGCAAGTCCCTCGCCCCCGCGGCGAGCGGCTCGGGCGTCGTGATCCGCACGAACGACGCGGCAGCCTCGGCACAGGTGTGGGAGCTCACGCCGCTCGGCGCCCCCGAGGGCTCCGGGTCGCACACGACGCGCTACGCCGTGACGTCCGCGGCGAACGGCAAGCAGCTCGCGGTCGTCCCCGACGGCACGGCCGTCCTGGTCGACGCGGCGACGCAACCCGCGACGACCGCGCAGTGGATCCTCTCCACGACCGGTGACGAGACCTACACGCTCGTCAACGCCGCGAGCGGGCGCGTGCTCGAGGTCGGCGGCCAGTCCTCGACCGACGGCGCTCCCGTGTCCACGTACACCGCGAACTCGGGCCAGAACCAGCGCTGGCGCCTGACCGACGAGACCGTGCTCGGCACGACCCCGGTCGAGGCGTTCACCGTGCCCGGCACCGTCCCGACGCTGCCGACCACGGTCGTCCCCGTCTACCGTGACGGCGCGCGCGGCACCCTGCCCGTGACGTGGGACCTCCCGGCCGAGTCGGCCTGGGCCGCAGCCGGGACCGTCGAGGTCCAGGGCACCGTCACGACTCCCGGTGGCCCCGTGAGCGCCACGGCCGAGGTCGTGGTCGACACCCTGACCACGACGCTGCCTGCTCGTGCCAAGGCCTACGCGGGCGGCACGCCCGTCCTGCCCGCCACGGTCCCCGCGCTCACCGCGGGCGGCCGCCAGGTCGAGCGCCCCGTGACCTGGGAGACCGCCCCCGCGGGTGCGTTCGCCGAGGTCGGCGTCGTCGAGCTCGCCGGGACGGCCGACTCCGGGCTAGGCGAGGTCCTGCCCGCCACGGTCCGTGTCCAGGTCACGGCAGCCGTCGACGAAGGGGCGACGTCCGCTCTCGGGACGACCGCCTCGGCGACCTTCACCGAGCCGGGCTACTCGGCCTCGGGGATCGTCAACGGCAACACCACGGACAAGGCATGGTCCAACTGGAAGTCCTCCGACAAGAACGCCACCGACACCCTCACGGTCACGCTCCCCGCGTCCCGCGACGTGACGCACGTCGTCACGACGTTCTACCGTGACGGCTCGACCGCGAGCTGGGCCCAGAACCTTCGGGTCCAGGCCCTGGTCGACGGCGCGTGGAAGGACGTGAGCGCGTCGGTCGCGGTCAGCAACGACACGAGCCGCGCCCCTGTGGTCGACGTCCCCGTGGACGTGCGCACCTCGGCCGTGCGGGTCGTCATGACCGCACGCCCCAACACGCACATGGTCGTGAGCGAGGTGCAGGTGCTCGCCAAGGCCCCGGGCACGTCCTCCGACGCGGCGCTCGCCGGCCTCACGGTCGACGGCGAGGCCGTCGCCGGGTTCGACCCCGCGACGACGACCTACCAGGTGCTGACCGAGGCGGGCGCGACGCCCGTCGTGGCCGCGGTCGCGGCCGACCCGTACGCCACGGTCGCCGTGAGGCAGCCCGGCGAGGTCGCGGCCGGATCGACCGCGACCGCCACGGTCGACGTGACGGCCGAGGACGGGACGACGTCGACCTCGACGATCACGTTCGTGACCCAGGTGGACCTGGGGGTCGAGGCGAGCGTGCGCGCCCAGTGCACCGGACGCACCGCGACCCTCTCCGTCCGCGCCCTCAACACCAGCGACGTCCCCCTCGACATCGTCCTCACCACCCCGCTCGGCACCAAGACCTTCCACGGCGTAGCCCCCGGAAAGTCCGCCAGCCAGACCTTCTCCGCCCGCACCCAGACCCTGACCGCAGGCACCACCACCATCACCGCCACCCGCACCGA
>NZ_JBHXBO010000252.1:0-5859 GCF_042726775.1 Oerskovia sp. NPDC060287 | reverse complement strand
GTCTTCTCAGAGCGAGGCGCCCCAGCGGTAGCCGACGTACGCGAGCGCGACGCACACCACGAGGATGCCGATCGAGTACGCGAACGCCGTGCCGTACCGCTTCTGCTTGATGAGCTGCACGGCCTCGTAGCTCGCGGTGCTGAACGTCGTGTATCCGCCCAGGAAGCCCGTCCCGATCACGGCGCTGACGTCGGTCGAGGCGATCTTGCTGACGACCAGGCCGGTGAGGAGGCCCAGGACGAGCGAGCCCGACATGTTGATGATCGCCGTGGGCCACGGGAAGGCGGTCTTGACCTTGGAACGGATGAGCCCGTCGACCACGAAGCGGGTGCCCGCGCCCAGACCGCCCGCGATCGCGAGGAGGAGGAAGATGCCGAGGGTCATCGCTTCGTCCCCTCGTCGGCGGTCTGCTTCTGGGCGTTGACCTTGGTCGCCACGACGATCCCGGTGAAGGTCGCGACCGCACCGACGAGGACGGTCGCGAGGACGTAGACCAGGGCGAGGTCGACGCGCGACTTGTCGAGCAGGACCGCGGTGTCGGTCGCCAGCGAGCTGTACGTCGTGAAGCCGCCGCAGAAGCCGGTACCGAGGAGCAGCTTGAGCCGGGGACCGCGCGGGTCGCCCGGCAGGCGGCGGGCCACGGCCTCGTAGAGGTAGCCCAGCAGGAAGGCTCCGACGATGTTGACGATCGGGATCGCGATGGGCAGCTGGTCGATGTCGGGGACCGCGAGCGAGACGCCCTCACGGCCCGCCGCGCCGAACGCCCCACCGATCATGACGAGACCGATCGAGGCCCAGCGCAGATAGCTGGGCCTGGTCGCGGCGGCCATCAGCGCGTCACCCAGGGCAGCGGGGACTCGACCCCGGGAGCCCTGGCCGGGACGACCACCACGGGCCGGTTCTGCCGGTGCGCGAGGTGTACCGCGATCGACCGGTTGAAGAACTCCTGGACGCCGCCGCCGAACCCACGCTCGTGCGTGCCGACGACGATCATGGCCGCGTCGACCGTCTCCGCGAGGTGCCCGAGGGCCTCCGCGGTGTCCCCGACCAGGAGCCGCGTGCTCCACCGCACGCCGCTCGGGTCGAGCACCGACGCGAGGTGCGCGGCGAGCGCGGGGTCGAACTCGTCCTCGCGCTCGTCGTGGTAGTCCGGGTCGATCGGCGCGGACCGCACCGCTCCCGTCGAGTCCTCCGCCACGGCGTACCGTCCCGCGTTCACGTGCGCGCAGATCAGCTCGGTGCCGAACTGCGTCGCGAAGCGGGCCGCGTCGTGAAGGATGTGGTCGGGTTGCCCGGGGGCAACGCCGAGGACGACTGGTTGCGGGTCGAGCCCCGTGTTCTCTCCCATGCTTCGAGGGTAGGTCGGAACGGGGCGGGGTGCCCGAGGAGGTCCCGCGGACGGTGGTTCGAGCGTGGACATCGTCCCGCCGAGCGGTCGTGTGCTCCCTGGAGCCGGTTCTTCGGCAGGATGGGGCCGCCGCGGACCCGTCGACCGGCCGCGGCGCCAGGCAGGGGTGTGCCGCCTCTCTTGATCACCTTCCACCGAGGAGACACATGTCCGACCAGTCCCGCAGCATCTCTCCGGGCAGCACGCTCGACCGGGGCGCTCCCGCGGCCCAGGCCGTGCCCGCAGCGCCGAGCCTGGCGCCCCTCGCAGCCGTGCTGCTCATGGTGCTCGCCGTCCCGCTGTGCTTCTTCCCCGCACTCAGGATCCTCGCCGTGGTCCCGGCGGTCGTCGCGGTCGCGCTGGCCGTCGTCGGCATGGTCCAGGAGCGCCGGTCGGAAGGAAGCCGGCACGTGCTCGCGGTCGCCGCCGCCGTCGGAGGGCTGGTCGTCCTGGTCGTCACGGTGACGCTGCTCGTGGCGGGTGGCGGGACCCACGCGGGGGCGGGGGCGGGTGCCGAGCCGTCGGCAGGTGGGGTGATCGACGAGCACGAGCCTGCGGCGACCCCGACAGGGCTCCCGGTCGAGCCACCCGCGGCGGCCGGCGGCACGGACCTCGTGCTCGGCACCGGCGTCGTGGTCCCCGAGCACCTCGTACTCGCGGCGGCGGAGCCCACGGGGCACCTGAGCGACGACGGGACGCGCGCCGAGGGCACCGGGTTGCCCGTCACGATCACCAACGGCGACGACCGCGAGCACGTGCTGGCTCTCGAGATCCACGCGCTGGACGCCGCGGGTGAGGTGCTCCTGTGGGGCGCGGCGACCGAGGTCGTGGTGCCTCCGGGCGAGAGCGTCCAGCTCCAGGTGTTCGACTTCGACAAGCCGTCGGCCCTGGACGCACTGGAGCGCGCCGCGACCTTCCGGCTCAGCAGCCTCTACGTCGACGTCGAGGCGCCCTTCGCGACGTGACCTAGAACGGCGCCACCTTGCGGGCCGGCGGGAAGATCGCGTCGAGCGCCGCGAGGTCCTCGGCGGACGGGACCCAGGCGCCCGCCGCGGCGTTCTGACGGATCTGCTCGGGCCGCGTCGCCCCGGCGATCACGCTCGACACCTGCGGCTGCGCGAGCAGCCACCCGAACGCGACCTCGACCTCGGTCACGCCGCGCTCGCGCGCGAACGTGTGGAGCGCCTTCAGCGCGTCCCAGGGCGCGGACTCGAGGAGGTGCGGCTTGCTGTGGACCAGGCGACCGTCGTCGGGCCCCGTGCCGTCCGCGTACTTGCCCGTCAGCAGGCCGTTCGCGAGCGGGAAGAACGGCAGCACGCCCAGCCCGTAGGCCTTCGCCGCGGGCAGCACCTCGAGCTCGGCCTCGCGGTCGATCAGGTTGTACTGGTTCTGCGCCGACACGAAGCGGACCGTGCCCGCCAGGCGTGCCTGGTACTCGACGTCGGCGATCTGCCAGCCCGCACGGTTCGAGTGCCCCACGTAGCGGACCTTGCCCGCGCGGACCAGGTCGTCGAGCGCGGAGAGCGTCTCCTCGACGGGAGTGCGCTTGTCCGGGGTGTGGAACTGGTAGAGGTCGATCCAGTCGGTCCCGAGGCGCCGCAGCGACGCCTCGACCGCCTTGACGACGTAGCGGCGCGACCCGCGCGCCCGGAAGTCCTCGCCGTTGGCCCCGTGCATGGGCATGCCGAACTTGGTCGCGACCACGACGTCGTCCCGGCGGTCGCCGAGCGCCTTGCCCAGCAGCTCCTCGCTCAGGCCGGGGCGCGCGCCGTAGACGTCCGCGACGTCGAAGAACGTGATGCCCGCGTCGAGCGCGGCGTCGATCAGGGCCGTGGCCCCCTCGAGGGACTCGGTCGCGGTGTGCGGGCGGCCCAGGTTGTTGCAGCCCAGGCCGATCGCGGAGACCGCGAGGCCGGACGAGCCGAGGCGACGGACCTCGGGGCGGACGGAGGCGGTGGGTGAAGAAGTCGTCATGCGCCCGACTGTACGTCGCCGGCCGGGGTGGGCTGCGCCGTCGGACCGTCGTCCCGGCTGGTGGGATCCGGCGCCGCCGCGGGGATCGACGCCGCGCGCCCGGCCACCCAGCCCACGAACCGTTCGAGCGGACCGCGCCCCAGCATCCACCGCCACACCGTCGCGAAGACCAGGCTCGCCACGACGAGCATCCCCAGCTCGCCGTTGCCGGTCCCCGCCATGAGCTGGTCCTCCCACGCCCAGATCGCGAGGATCTGCAGGCAGTAGACCGTCAGCGCCATGGACCCCACGGCCGCGAGCGGGGCCAGGACACGCAGCACCGCACGGCTCGACCCGAGCAGGAGGCACAGCCCCAGGACCGCGAGCGCGAACCCACCCGAGCCCAGGACCTCGAGCGTGGTGTTCGTGTGCGGCCCGGCGAGCCACAGGTAGTCCGACGTCGGCAGGGGGGACGACCACGGCAGCGGCTCGGGCTGGTAGATGCCCGACGCGTCCGCGGCCTGCTGCTCGATCCGTGCCGCCGGGCCGCTCCCCGCGAGCACCGCCGTCAGCCAGCCACCCGTGACGAGCGCCGACGCCATGTAGGCGGCGAGCGACGTCACGAGGCCGCCCGCGAGCAACGACACCTGCAGACGGCGCGAGGCCAGGTCGAGGCGCCCGACCGCGAGCCCCCCGAGCACGAACGCCATCCACACGACGGCCGGGTACGTGCCCGTCAGGAGGAAGTCCGTCAGAGCGCCCGAACCGTCCATCGGCAGCCAGAGCTCGGCCCGCAGCATGACCTCGGGCAGCCAGTACGCGACCGGTGGCCCCACGACCGCCACGACGAGCGCGAGTCCCGCGAGCCGGGGCGGCGACCACCGCAGGAACGGCAGCGCCAGGACGAAGTACGCCGCGTAGAAGCCCAGGATCAGCGCGACCGGCGTTCCCAGCAGGTCGAGCAGCCCCGCGATCGCGAGGAGCAGCACGGCTCGCACCAGGATCCGCGTGCGCGCCTGGAGCGCCGGCACGCCGACCAGCGGGGCGCGGCGTCCCGAGACGAGCGCGAGCGAGACGCCCGCGACCAGGGCGAACAGGATCGAGGACCGGCCGTGCACGAGCGAGAGCCACCCCTCGCCGGTCGCGAAGTCGTCCGACGTCACGCCCACGTGCGCCGCGAACATCCCCAGGATCGCCAGGCCGCGCGCCAGGTCCACCCCGGGGACGCGGTCTCCCGCAGGCAGGAGCAGGTCGGCGTGCCGCCGCCAGAACCCGCCCGACGGCGTCGAGAGGCTCGGGAGGGACAGTTCGGCCGCGGGTGTGGTCACGGGAGAATCCTGCCCCCGGGAGCGCTCCGCGCGTGCGGGACGCACCGGACGCGGCGGCACCCGACAGGGCCTCGCGGCGACGTGCGACCCGCACCCCGACCCTCCACCGCCCATGATGTGAGAACGGGGCTGTGGTAACCGTGGAAGCGTTCTACCGTGCAAGCATGACCCACACCCCCACGCCGGACCAGGACGTCACCGTCGACGCCGCGGCCGACACCCACGCGCCCGACGCCCCCACCGGGGCCCTGGGCAGCACTCCCAGCATGGAGTCCGAGTCGTACACCCACGGCCACCACGAGTCCGTCCTGCGTTCGCACCGGTGGCGCACCGCGGAGAACTCCGCCGGGTTCCTCCTGCCGCACCTGCGCCCCAACCACGCGATCCTCGACGTCGGCTGCGGCCCCGCGACCGTGACCGTCGACCTCGCGCGGCACGTTCCCGGAGGCACCGTGATCGGCGTCGACGCCTCGGCCGCGGTGCTCGACAGCGCCCGTGAGCTCGCCGCCGGTTCCGGGCTCAGCAACGTCTCGTTCCAGCAGGCCAACGCCTACGAGCTGCCGTTCGCGGACGACACGTTCGACGTCGTGTTCGCCCACCAGCTCCTCCAGCACCTGTCCGACCCGCTCGCCGCGCTGCGCGAGATGAAGCGCGTCGCCAAGCCCGGCGGCCTCGTCGCCGTGCGCGACGCCGACTACGCCGCCATGACCTGGTACCCCGAGTCGGCGGGCCTCACGGAGTGGAACGAGCTCTACCACGAGGTCACGCACGCCTACGGCTACCAGGCCGACGCGGGCCGGCGCCTCCTCGCCTGGGTGCAGGAGGCCGGGTTCGACCCCGCCGGGATCGTGCCGTCCGCCGGGGTCTGGTGCTACTCGACCCCCGCCGACCGCGCCTGGTGGGGCGGCCTGTGGGCCGAGCGCTGCATCGCCTCCAACTTCGCCGTCCAGGCCAAGGAGTCGGCGCTCGCGGACGACGTCGCCCTCGAACAGCTCGCGCAGGAGTGGCTGCGCTGGGCCGAGGAGCCCGCCGGATGGTTCGCCGTCCTCAACGGCGAGGTGCTCGCCCGGGTCTAGCGCCGCCGTCGGGCCACGTCCCCGCGCCGGAGGCGAGCCGACGGACCCGCGGACGCCACGCTCCGCACGCACCAGCACGACCACCACGAGAAGGCCGCGGACCCCTGCCCAGGGG
>NZ_JBHXBO010000251.1:0-5871 GCF_042726775.1 Oerskovia sp. NPDC060287 | reverse complement strand
GCGCACACAGGACCGGCAGGAAGAGGTGGCGGCGGTCTCGGGAGGGGTGCCGCCCACGAGGCGGCACCCGCTCGACGGCCGCTACTTCAGGTACGGACCTGCCTCACCGACCTTGCCCGGTGCCGGGTTGCCCGGCAGCTCGAGCACGTAGGCGCGCATGTTGCCCTTGCCGCTGACGGACACCGCGAGCGAGCCGCCGGTGACGACCTTGCGGTCACCCGTCACGGCGTCCACGTAGGTGCCGTTCGGGATCCCCGAGAACGTCGCAGAACCGCTCACCGCGACCAGGACGAACGAGTCCACGGAACCCTCCGTGAACCGCTTCTTGTACGCGATCCCACCGGAGACGCCCTCGGTCGAGTACTGCCCCTTCTGGAGTGCCGGGACCGCCCGACGGATCTGGTTGAGGCGCTGGACGTGCTTGACCAGCGGCTGCTGGAGCGTCGTCGCGACCGTCCCGGTGGCCGACGAGACGACCCCGAAGTCGCTCGCCACGACCGTGCCCGCCAGGTGGTCGCCGTAGTAGGCGCGCCCCGTCGTCGCGAGCGGGCACGTCGGGCCGCAGTCGATCTTCTTGCCCGCCTGGAACTCGATCTCCGAGCCGTAGTAGAGCGTCGGGATGCCGCGGAACGTCCACATGAGGCTCATGTTCTCGGCCCACGCGTCGGTGCCCCCGGCGAACCGGGTCTGGGACTTGCCCGGCCCGTAGTCGTGACTGTCGACGTAGACCGCGTTGTACGTCGCGTCGTTCGTGACGTCGTCGGAGTCCTTGCCGGACCAGAAGGCGTTCGAGGCGTCGTCGAAGTTCATGTGCATGCGCATGTCGATGATGTTCATGCCCGACGCCTTGGAGTGGTCGGGCGCGTGGTACGTGTTCCCGACCAGGGTCGCGTTGGTGCTCGTCGGCTGGTTCGCCGGCCCCATGAGGTTCTCGTACTGGAACTGCTCGGCCGCGGCGACGACGTCGTCGAGCGAGTACTCCTTGCGCTCGTCCCACGTGTAGAACGGCGCCGAGTGGTTCACGGACCCGCGGTTCCACTTGTCGTGCACGAACTGCGCGACCTCGCCGAACACGTAGAAGTCCTTGCCCTTCTCGCCGTGCGTCGCGACCGCGTGCTCCTGGATCGCGGGCAGGAAGACCCGGTTCCACGTGACGCGGGGGATGTGGACCGCGGTGTCGATCCGGAATCCGTCGACGCCCATGTCGATGTACTTGTTGTACGCGCCGATCAGGTAGTCCTGCACCTGCTCGTTCTCGGTGTTGAAGTCCGCGAGGTCCTCGTGGATCCAGCAGTCCTGGGCGTCCTTGCCCTCCCAGTTCCCGATCCAGCAGGGGTGGTAGAGGTTCGACGGGAACATGCCGGATGTCGCGTTGGGCCACTGGCAGCTGTACGTCCGGAAGCCCTCGGCCGAATAGCCGACCGGGACACCCCAGCCGGCACAGTTCTGGCCCGCGGGCTGCGTCGAGGACCACAGGTCACCGTTGTAGGTCGAACCGTCGGCGTCCTCCTCGAGCGGGTTGTACTCCTTGCCCGCGACGGGCTCGTCGTAGTACCAGCTCCACTGCGCGTCACGTGCGCCGTACACGGTCGGGGTGAACAGCCCTTCTGCGCCCCAGCGGGACGAGTGGTTGTACACGACGTCCTGGTAGATCTTGATGCCCTTGGCGTGCGCCGCGTCGATCAGGTCCTGGTAGCTCGCGCCCTCGGACTCCAGACGCGGGTCCACACGGTAGAAGTCCCACCCGTGGTAGCCGTGGAAGTCGTAGTCGGAGCGGTTGAGCACGACGGGCGTGATCCAGATCGCCGAGAACCCGAGGCCCTTGATGTAGTCGAGCTTGTCGACGATGCCCTCGAAGTCGCCCCGGAACATGGGGTCGTCGTTCGCGGCGTTGCCCGACTTCACGTCCATCGAGCCGCCGCGGTTGTTGGTCGCGTCGCCGTCGTTGAAGCGCGCCGTCATGACGAAGTAGATCGAGTCCTCGCGCGGGTCCCCGCCCAGCGGCTCGCCCTTCGTGGCGGGGGGCGTGGTCGGCTTGACGCCGGTCGTCCTCGAGACGGTCGCGCTCGCTGCGGAGCGGTTGCCCGCCGCGTCGAACGCGGTCACAGAGTACGAGTACGCCGTGTTCTCGAGGAGGTTCGAGTCGGTCGCGGAGGTGCCCGTGACGTCACGCGTCACGGTGCCCGCACCGCCCGTGCGGGTCACGGTGTAGCCCGCGACCGCCTTGTCGTCGGTCGACGCGGTCCAGCTCGCGGTGAGGCCGATGCCCGCGCCGGTCACGGCCAGGCCCGAGGGGACCGACGGGGCCGTGGTGTCGGGGACCTCGGGGACGACGGGCGGGCACGGGTCGGTCGCGTTCGCCGTGAGCGCCCCGTTCTTCACGGTCGAGACCCCGGGGCCGTAGGCGTAGTCCTTGCCGCCGTTGTTGTCCCAGGTGCCCGACCCGTTGTTGAAGACGACCTTGCCGCCGCTGGCGGACCCCAGGTCGACGGTGAACCGGAACCACCCGGTGCACGCGGCCTCCATGGACTTGCCCGGCGACGTGGTCCAGGCCGCGGTCGTGGTGTTGAAGTGGATCTTCGGGGCGGTCCACGTCGTCGAGTAGTAGAGGGTCGCCGAGCTCGTGGGGGTCTCGGTCGGCGTGGGTTCGGGCGTGGGCTCAGGGTCCGGCGTGGTGGCGCAGGGAGACGTCCCGGTCGTGACGGCGCCGTCCTTGACGACCACGATGCCCGAGCCGACGGTGTAGTTGCGGCCGCCGTTGTTGTCCCAGGTCCCCGACCCGTTGTTGAACGTGAGCTGTGCTCCGGTGGCCGTCCCGAGCGGGATGGTCCGGCTGAGCCAGCCTGCGCACGCGGGCGCCATCGCGACGCCGGGGACCGTGGTCCACGCGCCGCCCGTGGCGGCGTAGTGGACGTTTGTCGTGGCCCAGCCCGAGCGGGCCGGGTAGTAGACCGTGGTCGAGGCCTCGCTGGTGGCGCCGACGGCCGAGGTGGCCGCCGAGGTGACGGCGAGCGGGCCCAGGAGCCCGAGGCCGAGGAGGAGAGCGACAGGTCGTCTCCACCGTGCGAACGTCGTTGATCGCATGATCTTCCTTCATCAAGGGGGCGCCGCCGAGAGTCACGACGGCGTGACTTCTGCAAGGTTGCGTAACGTTGCAGCCTTCCTTGCGGGAACATACAGGACATCCACAGGACTGACCAGAGGTGTGGGAGGCTCGACCCGGCGCGCGGACGCGCGACGGAGCGACCCGGCGCACTGGCGCCGAGCGGGGTGGACGATGGACATGATCAAGCCGTGGCACGTCGTCACGCTCGTCTGCGTGCTGGCCCTCGTGGTCTACGTGGTGGTCGTCGCCAGGGCGTTCCTGAGCGGGGTGCGTGGCGAGGAGCGCGGCCTGCGGCGTCGTCGCCGCCCGCGCACCTGAACGGCGCCGCTCAGCGCACCGACGCGAACGCCTCCAGGACCCGGTCGACGCTCGACCGCAGTCCCCAGCGCGAGGCGAGCGCGTCGAGGGCCGCAGGGTCCGCGGGGGCGGACGGGACGTCGTCGGGCACCGCGGGCAGGGGCGCGTCGCGCGCGACCTGGACCACGAGCGGCGCGACGTCCAGGTAGTCCGCGGCCTCGGTGAGGCGGCGGCGCTGCGTGGGGCTCAGGCCCGGGTCGCCCTCGTCGCGTGCGCGCAGGATGCTCGCGAGGTCGCCGTACCGGGCCAGCAGTCCCGCGGCGGTCTTCTCGCCGATGCCCGCGACGCCCGGCAGGCCGTCGCTCGGGTCGCCGCGCAGCGCGGCCATGTCCGCGTACGCCTGGCCCGAGGTCACGCCGTAGCGCTCGGCCAGGCGCTCGACGTCCACGACGTCGAGCTTCTTGAGCCCGCGTGCGGTGTACAGGACGCGGACGGGTACGTCGTCGTCGACGAGCTGGAACAGGTCGCGGTCTCCCGTGACGACCTCGACGGGCCCGACATCAGGCCCACGGGAGCCGCTCGCACCGATCCCTCCGCCCGCCTCCCGCAGGGCGCGCCGCCTGGCCGCCTCGCGCTCGACGAGCGTGCCGATCACGTCGTCGGCCTCGTAGCCGGGGCAGCCGACACGCGCGATGCCGAGGGCCGCGAGGACCTCGACGATGACGGGGACCTGTGCGAGCAGGGCCTCGGGGACCTCCTCGATGCCCGTGGTGCCCGGCACCTCGGTCGCGACGCGGTGGGCCTTGTAGGACGGGATCGCGTCGACGCGGAACGCGGGCCGCCAGTCGTCGTCCCAGCACGCCACGAGGCGCGCCGGGCGGCGCTCGGTGACCAGCACCGCGATGGTGTCGAGGAAGCCGCGCACGGCGTTGACGGGCGTCCCGTCGGGAGCCCTGACCGAGTCCGGGACCCCGAAGAACGCACGGAAGTACTGCGACGCGGAGTCGAGCAGCAGCAGGCCGCCGTGGCCGGGGAGCTGGGTGTCGCGCAGGGGTGCGGGCGTCGCCGGGTCCGTCATGTCTCCCAACGTACCGGCGACCGCCCACGCGGGCCGTCCGGGCGCCGCGACCCGTCCGCCCGGCGACGGCGACCTGTCCGGTCGGCCTGTCCGCCCGGCGCAGTCCGTTCGATCTGACTCCGTGACGAGGGATGTGTCACATCCGATTCGGGACCTTTGGCCGGGCTCTTGCCCAGGTCACGTGCCTAGGGTGGAAGTTGCCCCGGGCATCGAGGCGACCCGTCCGGGGTCGCCTGTCAGGAACCCAGCGACCAACGAGAGAAGGCGTGGCGAGGATCATGAAGGCAGCACGTTTCCACGGACGAGAAGACATCCGCATCGAGGACGTCCCGGCCCCCGAGCTGCGGCCGGGCGCGGTCGCGATCGACATCGCCTGGTGCGGGATCTGCGGTTCGGACCTGCACGAATACCTCGACGGCCCCATCTTCACGCCCGCCAAGGGCCGGCCGCACCCGCTGTCGCACGAGGAGATCCCCGTGACCATGGGCCACGAGTTCTCCGGGACCGTGACCGCGCTGGGCGAGGGCGTCGACGACCTGACGATCGGCGAGTCCGTCGTGGTCGAGCCCTACTTCGTGTGCGGCGAGTGCGCGCAGTGCGAGGCCGGCAACTACCACCTGTGCGTCAAGATGGGCTTCATCGGCCTGGCCGGTGGCGGCGGCGGACTCTCCGAGAAGGTCGTCGTCGACCGTCGTTGGGTCCACCCCGTGGGCGACATCCCCCTCGACCAGGCCGCGCTCATCGAGCCGCTCTCGGTCGGCCACCACGCGGTCGTCCGCTCGGGCGCCAAGGCCGGTGACGTCGCGCTCGTCGGCGGCGCGGGACCCATCGGGCTGCTCACGGCTGCGGTCCTCAAGGCCCAGGGCGTCACGGTCATCATGTCCGAGGTCTCCGAGGCCCGGAAGACCAAGGCCCGCGAGACGGGCGTCGCCGACCACGTGGTCGACCCCACGCAGGACAACCTCATCTCGCGCGTCCGCGAGATCACGGACGGCCGCGGCGTCGACGTGGCCTTCGAGTGCACGAGCGTCAACGCGGTCCTCGACCAGCTCTTCGACGCGGTCCGCCCCGCGGGCGTGATCGTGGTCGTGTCGATCTGGGGCAAGCCCGCCGCGGTCGACATGCAGAAGCTCGTCCTCAAGGAGATCGACCTCCGCGGGACCATCGCCTACGTGCGCGACCACGCCGAGACGATCAAGCTCGTCCAGGAGGGCAAGGTGAACCTGGCCCCGTTCATCACGGCGAAGGTCCCGCTCGAGGACCTCGTGACCGAGGGCTTCGACACCCTGATCCACCGCAACGAGACCGCGGTGAAGATCCTCGTCCACCCGTGACGGGCTCCCGGCCCGACGGCGGAGCGCACCCACGACGCGGAAGGTGCGCTCCGGCG
>NZ_JBHXBO010000250.1:0-5871 GCF_042726775.1 Oerskovia sp. NPDC060287 | reverse complement strand
GGTCGGAGTCGAACGGGTCGATCTCGAGCGCCTCGGTCATCCAGCCGAGCTTTCCACCTCGGCACGGCGGGGACGACTACGCGTCGAGCCCGCGACGCGTCAGCAGCGGCGCGATCTCCGGGTCGCGGCCGCGCAGGTCGGCGAACGCGACCATCGGGTCGACCGAACCGCCGCGCGCGAGCAGCTTCTTGCGGAACGCGTCGCCGTTGGCCCGGTTCAGGCCGCCGTTCTCCTCGAACCAGGTCACGGTGTCGGCGTCGAGCACCTCGGACCAGATGTAGGAGTAGTACCCGGCCGAGTAGCCCCCGCCGAACACGTGGTTGAAGTACGTCGTGCGGTAGCGGGGCGGCACAGGGGCGAACCCGACCCCGGCCGCGTCGAGGGCCGCGGCCTCGAACGGCAGGACCTCGTCGACGCTCGTGGGGACCTGCTCGGGGCTCATCTGGTGCCAGGCCTGGTCGAGCAGCGCGGCCGCGAGGTACTCGGTCGTCCCGAAGCCCTCGTTGAACAGGCGCGAGGCCAGCATGGTCTCGACCCACTCGGCGGGCATGGGCTCGCCCGTGACGTGGTGCACCGCGTAGGACGTGAGGATCGCGGGCTCCCAGGCCCACATCTCGTTGACCTGCGAGGGGTACTCGACGAAGTCGCGCGGGACCTCGGTACCCGACTGCGACGGGTAGCGCACGTCCGAGAAGAGCCCGTGCAGCGCGTGGCCGAACTCGTGGAAGAGCGTGATGACCTCGTCCCACACGAGCAGCGTGGGCTCGCCCGCCGGGGGCTTGACGATGTTGAGGTTGTTCACGACGACGGGCGGCTGGTCCAGGAGGTGGTTCTGGTCGACCAGGTTGTTCATCCAGGCACCGCCGCGCTTGGACTCGCGCGTGTAGAAGTCGGCGAGGAACAGCCCCAGGCCCTTGTCCTGCTCGCCGACCGGCCCGTCGAAGACCTCGAACACGCGGACGTCAGGGTGGTAGCCCACCAGGTCGGAGCGCTCGGCGAACGAGATGCCGTAGAGCAGGTTCGCGGCCTTGAACACGCCGTCGGTCACGACGCGGTCGAGCTCGAGGTAGGGACGCAGCGCGGCGTCGTCGAGCGAGTAGCGCTCCTTGCGGACCTGCTCGGCGAGGTACGCCCAGTCGGACGCGCGCAGCTCGGCGTCGTCGCCCTCCTCGCGGGCGAGGGCGACCTCGAGGTCACCGGCCTCGCGGCGGGCGTTCGCCACGGCCGCGGGGGCCAGGCGCGAGAGCATCGCGTTGACGGCACCGGTCGTCTTGGCCGTCGCGTCCTCGGCGATGTACGCCGCGTGGTGGTCGTACCCGAGGAGGCGGGCGTGCTCGGCGCGCAGGCGCGCGAGGTCGATCACGATCTGGCGCGTGTCGTTGTCGTCGCCCGTGGCACCACGCGTCATGGACGCCTGCTGGACGCGCTCGCGGGTCTCGCGGCGCGAGAGCGACGCGATGACGCCCTGCTGCGTGGGCAGCTGCATCTCGAGGAGGTACTTGCCCTCGTGCCCGCGCGTCGCGGCCGCGGCCGCAGCCGCGGCGATGGCGTCCTCGGGCAGCCCCTCGAGCTCGGCGGCGTCGTCGACCAGGACGCTCGCGGCGTTGGCGCCCGCGAGCAGCTTGCGACCGAACGCGGCCTCGAGCGAGGTCAGCTTCCCGTTGAGCTCACGCAGGCGGTCCTGGTCCGCGGCGTCGAGCTCGATGCCCGAACGGCGGAAGTCGACGAGGAGGGTGTGCAGGAGCCAGGCCGTGTCGGCCTCGAGCGCGAGCTCGCCCGCGTCGACGGCGTCCTGGAGCGCACGGACGCGCGCGTACAGGCGTGCGTCCATGTAGATCGCATCGTGGTGCGCCGAGAGCTCGGGGGCGATGGTCTCCTCGATGTCCTCGAGACCCGGCGTCGAGTCGGAGCTCGCGACGTTGTAGAAGACCGTGACCGCACGGGTCAGGAGCTGTCCTGCGGACTCGAGCGCCTCGAGGGTGTTGGCGACCGTGGGCGCCTCGGGGTTGGTGACGATCTCCTCGATCTCAGCGCGCTCGGCGTCCATGCCGGCGCGCAGCGCGGGGAGATAGTGCTCCTCGCGGATCGTCGTGAAGTCGGGGAGCTCGTACGGGAGGGTGGACGCCGCGGCGAAGGGGTTGGCCGGGTCGAGGGTGCTCGTCATGCGTCCTATCTTCACCCGGCGGGCACCCTGCTCACGACATCAATCCCGGCGAGGTCGCCGTCCGTCTGCGCGGACGGCCACGGCTCGACCGGTTCTCGCGGGTCGCCCGCGAGGAGGGTGCCGATCCACGCGTCGCGGCGCACGCCCCGCTGGACGCCGAAGCCCCGCACCGTCCCCTCGACGCGGAACCCGAGCCGCCACGCGACGCGACGCGAGGCCCAGTTGCCCGTGAACGCGGTCCAGACCATGCGCGCGAGCCCGAGCCCCTCGTCGTCGAACGCCCAGTCGGTCACGATCCGCCCGGCCTCGGTCATGAGCCCCTCGCCGCGCGCCTCGGGCGCGAGCCAGTACCCGATCTCGGCCGAGCGCTCGGGGGTCGGCGAGGTGTCCAGCGCGAGCCCGATCATGCCGAGGACCGGCCCCTCGGGGGCATCGGGTCGGCGGATCGCCCACGTGCTCCCGCGACCCGTGCGCCACGACTCGGGCACGACCTCCTCGATGTACGACGCCGCGTCCGCCCGCGTGTACGGGCTGGGCACGGTGGTCCACGCCGCGATCTCCGCGCCCTGGCAGAGCTCGGTGATGCGGTCGACGTCCGCTGCCGTGGGCGTCGCGAGGTGGACGTGCTCGTTGGCCAGGACGAAAGGCTCCATCCGGACAGCATGCCACCGGCCATGAGGGGCCGACAGGGCATTTCCCGCCCGGACGACCACGTTCTGCTGCGGCCGCGGGCCGCACCGCGCTCCGGCAGCGCTCCCTGACCTCCCGATCACTCCCCCAGGACGTCCTCGGCGCACGTCCACGGCAGCCCGAGCGCGGCGCCGACCTGCTCGTTGACCAGGGTGCCGGTCACGGTCGTCAGTCCGTTGCGCAGCAGCGGGACCGTCCGGAGCGCTCGCGCCCCGCCGTCGGCGAGGAGTGCGAGGTAGGGCAGGGTCGCGCTGGTCAGGGCGAACGTGCTCGTCACGGGCACGGCGCCGGGCATGTTCGCGACGCAGTAGAACGTCGAGCCGTGCACCCGGAACGTGGGGTCGTCATGGGTCGTGGGCCGGGTGTCCTCGAAGCAGCCGCCCTGGTCGACCGCGATGTCGACGAGCACCGACCCGGGCCGCATGCGCGCCACGAGGTCGTTCGTCACGAGCCGGGGCGCCCTGGCCCCCGCGACCAGGACGGCGCCGATCACCAGGTCGGCCGCGAGCACTTCCTGCTCGATCGCGTACGCGCTCGACGCGACGGTCCGCACGTGGCCCGCGAACTCCTGGTCGAGCGCGCGCAGCACGGGCAGCGACAGGTCGAGGATCGTGACCTCGGCACGCATCCCCACCGCGATCTCGGCCGCGTGCCGGCCGGCGGTCCCGCCGCCGAGGATCACGACCCGTCCCGGCCTGCTCCCGGGAACGCCACCGAGCAGCACGCCCGCTCCGCCCGCAGGACGCATGAGGTGATAGGCCCCGACCTGCGTCGCCATGCGCCCGGCCACCTCGCTCATGGGCGCGAGCAGCGGCAGCGAGCCGTCGGGCGCCTGGGCGGTCTCGTAGGCGACCGCGGTCGTGCCCGCGTCGAGCAGCGCGGCCGTGCCGAGGGGGTCGGCCGCCAGGTGCAGGTACGCGAAGAGCAGCAGGTCGTCGCGCAGCAGCGGGTACTCGCTCGGCACGGGCTCCTTGACCTTGCACACGAGCTCGGCGCGCCCCCAGACCTCCTCAGCAGTGCCCACCACTCGTGCGCCCGCGCCCGCGAACTCCTCGTCGGAGATCGCCGAGCCCAGCCCGGCCCCGGCCTGCACCAGGACCTCGTGCCCTGCGGCGACCAGGTGGTGCGCGCCCGCGGGGGTGAGCGCGACGCGGAACTCGTTGTTCTTGACCTCGGCGGGAATCCCGATCCTCATGCCGTCAGCGTGTCGCGTGCCGGGCGATCACGCGCGTCGAGCGGCCGCGGGCCCCGTGGTCCGGGGCGTGCGCCCGCGTGCCCCGCCGGCCCGACGGCGGGCCGCACCTTCACGGAGAAGGTGCGGTCCGTCGTCGGGCGGGGCGGGGGAAGGCCCTGGCCGTCCTCGACCGAGGCCGCCCCGACGCCCGACGGTCCGTGGGCCGGTCAGTCGCCCTTGACGTTGACGATCTGCCGCAGCGTGTGACGTACCTCGACGAGGTCCGCCGCGTCCTGCATGACCCGGTCGATCGACTTGTACGCCGCCGGGATCTCGTCGATGAACGCGTCGGTGTCGCGGTACTCGATGCCCGCCATGGCCTCGCGCAGCTGCTCGTGCGTGAAGGTCCGGCGCGCCTTGCTCCGCGAGTACTCACGCCCCGCGCCGTGCGGCGCGGAGTCGAGCGCGAGCGGGTTCCCCTTGCCCACGACGACGTACGACGCCGTGCCCATGGACCCCGGGATGAGACCCGGGTCCCCCTCCCGGGCACGGATGGCCCCCTTGCGGGAGACCCACACGTCCTTGTGGAAGTGGTGCTCGAGCTCGGTGAAGTTGTGGTGGCAGTTGATGCGCTCGGCCTCCTCGACCGGCGCGAGCCCCGACCAGGCGTCGAACGCGGCCACCACGCGGTCCATCATCTCCTCGCGGTTGAGCAGCGCGAAGTGCTGGGCCCACCGCAGCTCGCGGATGTACGCCCAGAACTCGTCGGTGCCCTCGACGAGGTACGCGAGGTCCTTGTCCGGCAGGTCGATCCAGTACCGGGTCATGAGGTCGCGCGCGACCGCGATGTGGTGCTGCGCGATCTTGTTGCCGACCCCGCGCGAGCCCGAGTGCAGGAAGAACCAGGCCCGGTCCTCCTCGTCGAGGCTGACCTCGATGAAATGGTTCCCGGACCCCAGCGACCCGAGCTGCAGGCGCCAGCTCCCCGCGTACCGCGCGGGATCGAAGCCGGCCTTGCCCGCGAGCGCCTCGAGCTCGGCCACGCGCGCCTCGGCGGTCTCCGTCAGGCGCTGGTTGTAGGAGCCGGCGCTCGTGGGCACGGCCTGCTCGATCGCGAGCCGCAGGTCGCGCAGCGCCGGTCCAGCGATGTCGGCGGCCGTGTACTGCGTGCAGACCGCGACCATGCCGCAGCCGATGTCCACCCCGACGGCGGCGGGGACGATCGCGCGCAGCGTGGGGATCACCGAGCCGACGGTCGCGCCCAGGCCCAGGTGGGCGTCGGGCATGAGCGCGAGGTGCGGGTAGACGAACGGCATGGTCGAGGTGCGCTCGGCCTGCTCGCGGGCGCCGTCGTCGAGGATCGAGGCCCAGCTCCAGAGGGTCTTGGTCAGGCGGGTCGCCGTGGTCTTCACGGTCGCCCGGGTGTTCGTGGTCATGGCGAGAACTGTGGCAGGCCGCCGGTGGCCGCGGCGAGGGATTTGCGCCGCTTGCCTGGGCCGCGGAGGGCAGCCGGTCAGCAGGCGGTCGAGGGGCGTCGGCCCGCCTCGACCTCGGCCAGCCAGAGGAACAGCTCGGGCAGGGACGCGTCGGCCGCCAGGGCGTGCGTGATCCCCGGGAAGGTGTGGAGCACGACGTCCGCACCCTGCGCGCAGAGCAGGTTGCCGATCAGGGTGGCGGCGAGCAGGACGGCGGCGGCGGCCGGGACGGCGAGGTGGGAGGGCGGGGAGGTGACGGCGGCGGGGTCGGCCGCGTCGAGGTTGTCGTGGACGACGAGGCAGAGCAGGGTGCCGGCGAAGCCGGCCGTCAGCCAGGCGCCCCACAGGGCGCTGCGCCGGACGAAGGC